>DATBCZ010000232.1:0-6336 GCA_036270175.1 Steroidobacteraceae bacterium
GTTTCTGTTCTCCGCCGCAATGGAGGGCAGCGCGATCCAGTCCTGCAGACGCTTCACGTTGGCGTCATGCATCCGAGGAATCTGTGCGAGCACGGCCTCCTTGTCCTTGTTAGCAGACCCTGCCGCAAGCACCGCCCCGGAACCTGTCGCGAGTAGCGCGCCCGAGACCGCTTGCTGCACGAATTCGCGTCGGTTCACACCGTTGAGCGTCGTGTTCGTCATCTTTTACTTCCCCTGGTCAACAGCTCGTTGAGATTCGATTCACCGCGGGTATTGTGCCGCAAGTCGTTGTCGACCAGAATCTTTAGCCGACCACGAACTCGTGGCATCGTGGCAGGTCTTCCCTATACTGGGCCTAATCGCGTAGGGGGCAGACGATGCGCTACAAAGTGACTGCGGGCCTGCCAGCGCTTCTCGTGCTGTTTGGTTGCGTCCACGCGCAGCCAGATTCGTCGGCGCCGACGCAGCCCGGTGCGCAGCAGGGTCCGGATAACGCTCGAGACACGCAGAAAGCGACTCCTGACAAGGCTGCGCCCCGTCCGGCGCAGCCTCAGTCACCCGCGGCCGTACAATCCAGCCCCTCCGCGGCGCAGGGCAAGGGCGCCACGAAGGCGCCCCCTCGATCCACCGGTACCGCATCTCAGGGCGCCACAGCGGAGCCCTCGAGCGGCGCAAGCTCCAAGCCCGCGTCGCCCCGAAATTCGAGTACCGCACCGGGCACGAGCTCCGCGGCTACCGGAAAAACGAACAACGCAACGACAGCGACTCAACCACCCGTGAAAACACCTGCCACAAATTCTGCTCCGCCGGCCGCCCCTCCGCTGGACCTGGCTGCGCTGGAAACGCGATTGAAGGACACGCGCGCCATCGGCGTCTTCACCAAACTCTCACTGAAAAACCAGGTTGATGATCTGTTGAGCCAATTTCGCGCCTTTTACAGCAAGAAGGCAGCAATCCCCTTGAGCGATCTGCGCCAGAGGTATGATCTGTTGCTGATCAAGGTACTGAGCCTGCTGCAAGACGGCGACCCCGACCTGGCCGCCGCGATTTCCAGCTCACGTGAAGCCATTTGGGGGGTCCTTGCGGATCCCGAAAAATTCGCGAAACTCTGACTCGACCGCCCGCAGGAGAAATCATGGTCTGTCGCAAAGTTATTCTCGCTCTCACCGCCGTCGCTGTCGCAGGTCATGTCGGACTCACGCTTGCCGCGGACGACTCCATGGGCAAGGATCTCGGCGCCACGATCGCTCTGCAAGGCATGCCTTGCGACAAGGTCGTCGATGCCAAGCGCAATGCGGATAGCGACTACACGGCGACCTGCAAGGATGGCAACCGCTATCACGTATTCATCGATCCCAAGGGCCGGGTTGTCGTGCAGCGGCTCTGAGGTGCATCGGACTAATGTGGTAGCGGCCTTAGCTCCTCGCCATACCTCTCTCGAGTCCCCGGCAATGGCGACCTTGCGCCCACTCCTGTAAAGTCCGGAGGCTCCGCGCCCGTAGCTCAGTTGGATAGAGCATCAGGCTTCGAACCTGAGGGTCGGGAGTTCGAATCTCTCCGGGCGCGCCATCTCTTTGATTTTCTAGCTTTTTAGAGGCTTACCAGCGCATCGGGGTCGGTTGCTTCCACAGGGACACCCTTCCTCGAGCGTCACTTCCGCGCCGGCATGGCGTGGTTTTCTGTCTTCGTCGCCATCGCTGGTTTCGCGCCACGCTCGCTGGCGATTGTCGGCGGCATGATGCCCAGTCCTCCGCTCGTCGTGCATCTGCACGCAGCGGCAAGCACCAGCCAGGCCTCCGCGGATTCGTTCGGAGCAGACACAATCGCGACCACAGTCTCCCGGCGTCGCCGCAAACAAACACCATCCTGTTCTCTGCAAGCGACAACTCGCAGCCACCGACGGAACAACATCTTCACGTTCCGTCATGTCGGGAGTTTTTCCCTAGACGCCCTCTAACCGCATTGCTCAAATGCGTGAATGACAACGATTCGAGGCGCCGGAGCGCGCCAACAAGCATTTGCGGCGACACTACTGGCGGTGGCGGCCTTCGCGCCGCCCGCTCCAGCTGCGGAAGCCGACGCCGCGGGTCCATCTCAGTCCAAGAATCTCTCCGAGGTCATCATCGTCGGCACGACACCGTTCCCCGGTAGTGGTGTAGATATCGACAAGGTCCCTAGCAACGTCCAATCCGTCGGCGCATCGGACCTCGATCCCGACAACCATTCGGACTCCGTGCCCGCCGCCGCCGCGCGCCGCATGGGCAGCGTCAACCTCAACAACGAGCAGGGCAATCAGTACCAGCCGGACTTCGTGTACCGCGGCTTCGAAGCCTCGCCGATCTCCGGCATCGCCGAAGGTCTTGCCGTCTATCAGAACGGCACGCGGCTCAACGAAGCCCTCGGCGACAGCGTCAACTGGGACCTGGTTCCGCAGTTCGCCGTGAACCGGCTGACGGTGCAAAGTGACAATCCCGTGTTCGGTCTCAACGCCCTGGGCGGCGCCGTCACGCTGGATATGAAGAACGCCTTCAATTCGCCCGGCGGCGACGTCGAAATATCACACGGCAATTTTAATAACACCACCGGTTACGCCTCCTACGGATTCCGCGACGGAAACTTCGGAGCCTACGCCGCCATCGGCGGTGTGCGCGACGGTGGGTTCCGTTTCCTCTCGCCGACCAATCTTCGCCAGGGCTACGGCGATGTCGGATACGAAGACGACCGTACCACTTTGCACGCCAGCGTGACCGCCGCGAATAACTACATCGGTGCGTTCGGCCCCACCCCGGTGGAAATGCTGGCTGCGGATCCGCGCTCGATCTTCACCTCTCCGCAATCCACTCACAACGAGATGCAACTCCTGCAACTCACCGGCACATTCAAGGCGACCGATGCGCTGCTGTTGAGCGCGAACGCGTACTACCGCCACTTCGAGCAACGCCACATCGACGGCAACACGACCGACGTGACAGCCTGCACAAACAATGGCGGCTTCTTCTGCCTGGAAGGCAACAGCCTCTACCCGAACGACGTGCTGTACGACAATACCGGCAGCCAGGTTCCCACCAGCGTGCTTCCGGACGGTGCGACACCCGGAGAGACGGACTTCACGACCACCAATACAAACAGCGTCGGCGGCGCGCTTCAAACCACCCTCACGGCGCCTTTGGCAGGGAAGGAAAACCACCTGGTGCTTGGCGTGTCCGTCGACCACAGCGTCACGCACTACGCCGCGTACGGCGAGTTGGGCAACATTTTACCAAACCTCGCCGTAGTCGGATCGGGCGTGGTCATCGACCAGGGTGCGAGCCCGACCGCAGCGCCGCCGATCGAAGCGCCCGTCTCGGTACGCCCCACCACCGATTACTACGGGGTTTACTTTACCGACACTTTCAACATCACCAAGGAACTCGCCTGGACGATCTCGGGCCGCTGGAACCGCGCCCAGATCGAGATCAGCGACCTCCTGGGTGAAGGACTCGACAGCCGTCACAGCTTCGCGCGCTTCAATCCCGGCACGGGCCTCACCTACACGGTCTCTGACAGGATTACCGCGTACGCCGGTTACTCCGAGGCGAACCGCGCTCCCACCGCGGGCGAACTGAACTGCGCGGACCCCACCTCGCCATGCCTGCTCGATGCCTTCCTGGTCTCGGATCCGGATCTGAAACAGGTCATCTCGAGAACCTTCGAAGCAGGTCTGCGCGGCCGCTATACGACTTCCGACAAGTCGGCCAGCGCGCAGTGGTACGCAAGCGTATTCCGCACCAACAATAGCAACGACATCATCCTGCTCGCGACCGACATCAACGGCTTCGGCTATTTCTCCAACGCGGGCACGACCCGCCGCCAGGGCATCGAAAGCGGCATCACGTTCACCGCGGGACGCTGGGCGGGCAACTTCAGTTACACCTTGTTGGATGCCACCTTCCGTGAAAACCTCACGCTGTCCTCCAATAGCCCCGCCGCGGACAACGACGGCAACATCCAGGTGCACCCGGGCAACCGCATTCCCCTGACTCCGCGCAACCGGGTCACTCTCGGCCTGGATTACTCACCCACCCGTCAATGGAAAATCGGCGGCGACCTGCGCTACACGAGCAGCCAGTTCCTGGGCGGCGACGAGTCGAACCAGGAGCCGCCGCTGCCGAGCTTCACGGTGGTTAATTTCCACAGCTCCTACGCATTTTCCAATGCGGTGCAACTCTTCGCGGGGGTCGACAACGCGTTCGACAAGACCTACGCCACCTTCGGCACCTTCACCGCTCTCGGCGGCCTGCCGCCCAATTTCAACCTCACGAACCCCCGGACCTACAGCCCCAGCCCCCCGCGGACCTATTTCGCGGGTATCCGCCTGAGCTTCTAGAAGTTAAAATTCGCTCGCCAACCGGCGCCCGGGAATGCCGGGACGCCGGTCTTGGGTCTTTTCCTAACGCTCGGGCGAATCAAGGCACTGTGAAAAAACTGCTCAACGGCATCGTCGACTTTCGCAAGAACATACGTCCCACGGTCAAGGACACCTTTGCCCTGCTGGCGCTGGGCCAGCGGCCCGATACCCTGTTTATCGCCTGTTCCGATAGCCGCGTGGTGCCGAACCTCTTTGCCTCCACCGAGCCGGGAGACCTGTTCGTCATCCGTAACGTTGGGAACCTGATTCCGCCCTACGAGGAAGCCAGCCCCGAACATGGCTCCGAGGCTGCGGCCATCCAGTTCGGGCTCGCCTCACTGCCGATCACCGAAATCATTGTCTGTGGTCACTCGGAATGCGGCGCCATCGGTGCCCTCTCCAAGGGAGATGGGCACCCCACCGATGCCCCGGCCTTCAACTGCTGGCTCCGACATGGCGCCGGCAGTCTGCGCCAGTTGGAGGCGGGCGCGAGCCTCGGGAATCACCTCGAGCGCCACAATCAGCTCTCGCAGCTCAACGTGCTCGAACAACTCGAGCACCTCAAGACCTACCCCGTCGTCCGGAAGCGGCTCGCCAGCGGCCAGCTGCGGCTGCACGGCTGGTACTTCGACATCAAGGAAGCCAACGTGTACGAGTACGAGCCCAGCGAGGGACGCTTCCATCTCATCGACGAGAGCTACGCCGCCATCCTGTTGAATCGCGACCGCCAGCGGCCGTGAGCGCTCCACTGGCCCACCGGCAACCGGAGCGCAGCGGAGGGAATCCCGCGAAGCGCCCCCGGCGCGACGTGGGGCGAGTCAAAGTCCAATGAAAACAGCGCCAAAGCCCCCTAAAACCACTAAAACGCGCTGTCGCTGGGTCCCGCTGGACGATCCGGATTATGTCCAATATCACGACAAGGAGTGGGGGCGCCCGGTCCACGACGACCGTCTGCTGTTCGAGATGCTGATCCTCGAAGGCGCCCAGGCCGGTCTCTCCTGGTCGACCATCCTCCATAAGCGGGCCAACTATCAGCGCGTCTTCGCCCAGTTCGACCCGAAGAAGGTGGCGCGCTTCGACGCGGCACGGAAGGCAAAACTGCTGCTGGACCCGGGCATCGTGCGCAATCGCCTCAAAATCGACTCCACCGTCACCAATGCGCAGGCCTTTCTGGAGGTGCAGCGCGAATTCGGCTCGTTCGACCAGTACCTCTGGTCCTTCGTCAACGGGCGCCCGGTGATCAACGCCCCGGCCGCGGGCGGCGCTGTTCCGGCCCGCACCGACCTGAGCGACCGGATTTCAAAAGACCTCAAGAAACGTGGCTTCCGCTTCGTCGGCACCACAATTCTTTACGCCTATCTGCAGGCGGTGGGCGTAGTGAACGACCATTCGCGCGACTGCTTCCTGTATCGGCCGGCGAAGTCTCGCTGAGTAGCCGAAAGCGCTGCCGCGCCACTAAGATAGCCGTTCGACTTCTCATGAACGTGCCGCGGTAGCGCGGCCATTAACGCGTCCGCGCCTGCGCGGCAAACGGGGATTACGGTATGAAAGCTCTTTTCGCCATCACGGCGCTCGCCGCACTGGCCGGACCGGTCTACGCCGATTGCACTTATCCGCCACCGCCGGCCAAGCTTCCGGACGGCAACAGCGCCACCATGGAAGAGATGCTGGAAGGCAAAAAGGCAGTCACTCAGTACAACAAGGACATCAACGCCTACGTCGCCTGCATCAAGCTCGAGCACGAGACCGCAGTCACCAACGCCGGTGACAAGCTCACGCCGCAGCAAAAGGCCGACATGGAGAAAATGGAAGTGCAGAAGAACAACGCCGCCGTCGACCAGTTGCAGACCATAGCCGACCGCTTCAACGAGCAGGTTCGCCTCTATAAGGCCAAGAACGACCCGAACGCCAGCAGCAGCGACAGCAGTAAGAAAAAGAAGTAGCGCCAG
>DATBCZ010000233.1:0-8145 GCA_036270175.1 Steroidobacteraceae bacterium
TCCTTCACCTCGGCCCCAACACGAACAATGTTCCCGGAAATTTCCAACCCGGGGATGTCGGTCGTGCCAGGTGGCGGCGGATAGTTCCCCGCCCTCTGCAGCAGGTCGGGTCGGTTCACGCCCGCGGCCACGACGTGAACCAACACCTCGCGGGGGCCGATATCAGGAACAGGACGCTGCACAGGTTGCAACACCTCCGGTCCACCCGGCTCCCGGATCTCGATCGCGGTCATGCTGACCGGAATTTCAGGCTTCGACATGCGCGCTCCCCCTCAGCCAGCGGCCCGTGGAAGGTCTCAACCCGCCAACTTCAACAATCTCACCGCATTATCCTTCAGTACACGCGGCCGCACCTCCGGCTTGATCGGCAGCTTCTCGAAATCGGCGAGCCAGCGGTCCGGCGTGATCACCGGGTAGTCCGAGCCAAAGAGAATGCGATCCTTCAGCAGGGTGTTGGTGTATTGAATGAGATTCGCTGGAAAATACTTCGGCGACCAGCCGGACAGGTCAATGTACACGTTGGGCTTGTGGGTCGCTACCGCCAGCGCCTCGTCCTGCCACGGAAACGAAGGATGCGCCATGATGATGGGCATCGTGGGAAAATCGGCCGCCACGTCATCGAGGTACATGGGATTGGAGAACTTCAACCGGATCCCCATGCCCCCTGGCGCGCCCGCGCCCGCACCCGTCTGGCCGGTGTGGAAAAGTGCCGGCAGACCTGCTTCCGCGATCACCTCATACAACACATAGGCCTTGCGATCGTTCGGATAGAAGCCCTGCGTCGAGGGGTGAAACTTGAACCCGCGAACGCCGTAGTCTTCAATGAGCCGCCGCGCCTCGCGCGCCCCCATTTTGCCCTTCGCCGGATCGATACTCGCGAAGGGAATCAACACGTCGGCATTTTCCGCGGCGACCTCGGCGACCTCCTCATTCGCGATGCGTGTGTGGCCCATCTCGGCCTCGTTGTCGACCGTGAAAATAACGGCGGCCATATGCCGCTCACGGTAGTACTGCGCGACCTCCGGAATCGTCGGCGGCACCGCGGATTTGAAATACTTCGCCATGGCTTCGTCGAAAATGACGGAGCATGGATCGCGCGGCTGGCGCTGCGAGATGTTGGCGTGAGTGTGGACGTCGATCGCGACCAGCTTGTCGAGATTGAGTTGGGACTGGTACTTGGACATTAATGATTTCCGCGTTTTATGCTTTATGGTTGGAATCGGCGGCCGCGGGGTTGGCCGGAGAGTCGGCCAGCGCGTCGGCGAGCCGGCGCCACGAAAACGGCTGTCCGTATGGGTAACTCAGGCTATGCGAGGTCATGGCGTCGATGAGCGCATCCTGACGTGCCGCCGTTGCGAGCGCCATGGTCGGCTCGATGCCAACTCCCTCGAGCGTATGGGCGACCTCGCGCATTTCCGCCGCGCGCCGTCGACCGTGCTCGGCGACCCTGCTGATGAGGTAGTCGGGCAATTTATCCTGCCATCCCATTCCCGGGAAAGTGCCCTGCAGCGAGGCCAGGACCTCCTTTTCCGCACCGAAACGGCGTGCGGCCAACATGCTCTCGATCGCGAGGGCTTCCAACCCCTTAATCACAACACTTCGGCACATCTTCACTGCGGAAGCGACACCGATCTCGTCGGAGATGAATGTGGCATTCATGCCGAGACTGCCGAGAACTGGCGCGAGCTCGGCGGCCCGACGCCCTCCCAACAGCATGGGCACTTTCAGCCGTTGCGGCGGAACGGGAGCCATCACGGCGGCTTCGACGTAGTCGGCACCCGAGCTCTGTACAGCCTGTGAGTTGGAACGTTTGGTGCCGGGTGAGCAGGAGTTGATATCCAGGAAAATCTGGCCGGCCCGCATCGCCCTACGTGCTTGCCCAGCGACCTCCGCAGAGGATGCAGCGGTCACCGCCGAGATCACGAGGTCCGCATCCTTCACGGCGGCATTCAAGCTGTCGGCGGTTTGCACGCGCGCCAGGCGAGCCTTCTCCAACATCGGTCCACGCGAAGCCGGCGTATCGAGAAGAATGTCATAGGTGACAACCTCCCGACCTGAAGCCGCCAACTCTGCTCCCAGAATAGACCCGGCTTCGCCGAAGCCCACCATCGCTATGCGGCGCAACGTTATTTCTTTCATTGGCAGCTATCCTTCGGCGGCGACCGGCTCGAGCCACGTCCGCAACGCGTCGCTGACCGCCGTGGGCTGCTCCATGGTCGACATGTGCCCGCAATAGGGAACCACCGTCAGGGTGCTCCCCGGAATCAGCGCGCTCATCTCCTCGTGCCGCTTCGGAGGAGACCAGACATCTTCCTGCCCACACAGGACGAGCGTGGGACAACGAAGTTTAGGTAATAACGAAGTCGCTTCCGGACGGTTGATCAACGCCCGGGTCTGCGCCGCGTAAAGGTCAGGGGTCTTGCTGGCGATCATGTCGAGAATGGCGTTCACCAGGACCGCATCCGACAGACGCGAGGGATACACCATGCCTTGCATCCACTCCCAGCCCATGGCGCGCATGCCTTGGCGGCGGCCTTTCTCGACCAAGGCCATCCGTCCGGCCACCTCCCGCTCCCCCGGCTCGCCAGCAGCCAATGGCTGGTGGCCCGTGTCCATGAGCGCCAGCGCGGTTACCCGCTCCGGCACGCGCCTCACCACTTCGAGCGCAACGCGCCCGCCCATGGAATGCCCAGCTAGCGCAAATCGCGGCGGCGCCTGGGCGATAATCGCCTCCGCCATCGCAACCAAGGAATCCCGTGCGCCATTGGTGGCAATGTGCACGTCCGCAAGGCCTGAAAGGGCCTCAACCTGGTCCGCCCAGACGACTTGGTCGCACAGCAGACCCGGAACCAGAATCAGAGATGTTTTCACCACTCGATGGTGGAGTTTCGAGCCGCGCTTCGTCAATGGGGGGGCGGCTCTGAGCGAGGGTCAGGGCCCCCGCGGCGGCGCCAACCGCATCGGCGTACCCACCACCGCCTCTGCTGCCAAATCACGACTGCGCTCCAGAAACTCCAGCGCATCCAGGCCTCGAACCATCGCCGCAAGCCACTCCCCCGCCCCTTCCTCGGGACGACGCCCTGGCACCAGACGCGGCTTTGACACTCGTTTCATAACACGTCCCCGGTAAGATTACGGTTTCGTCTGCTCGTGCTCGCTCGGCGGGCCCTCGGGACTCCAGCCGCAGCGATGTTTGAATCTCGCCCGCAGGCGATCCCGCTCCTCGGGCGTCATGCTTTCCCACTTCTGGCGCCACATCTCCCCGCGCCAGCGACGCCCGTGCCAGCCATGCCCGCCGCGGCCGCGGAGGCCGCCAAACAGGATCTTGCTCAACACCAGCAGTCCCACGGCCTGCCAGAAGGTCAGGATCGGACCGTGAAACAGAGCCGGTATGAGCGCATTCCACAGGCTCATCACCACGAAGCTCAACACGGCGATCAAGGCGAGCACCAGCACCAGGAATGCGGCGCCCTTTGCCACCCAACGACCTCGAAATCTCACGTCTCTCTCCTCATATCCAATAGGTTGTCAATCCGAGCCGGCGGTCGACGCGCTTCAGCTCGTGTGGCCGGGCACTTTCAGTCCTCGAGCCACTCGTCATAAGCGGCCTGCAGCCGCTTCCTCAAATACAACACCGCGTAACGCTTCCGCGACAGCAACGCACTCACGGTCACATTCCAACGCGCGGCGAGCTCCTTGAAACTCGCTCCCTCCAGTTCCTGCGCGATAAACACAGCGCGCTGCTCAGGAGGCAATTCATCCAGTGCTGCCTCGATCCGCTCGAGCATCAACTGGCGAATCGCGACGGCATCCGGTCCGTCATCCGGCGACGGTAGGAGATCCTCCAGGCCGCCAACGTCGTCGTCCTCATCGAACTCAACGCCCTGGTCCGCCAACAGCTCGGGCTTCTTCTTGCGAAACCGGTCGATGATGCGATTGCGGGCAACGCGCATCAGCCAGGCGCCGGCCTGCTCCACCGGCTGCATCAGGCGGTAGGCCGCGACGAGCTCGTAGAGCGCCTCCTGCAGGACATCTTCCGCCTCGGCCGCGTCCAACACCCTGCGGCGAATGAAGGCCAGCAGCCGGCCGCGCTCACGCCGAACCGTGGCGTCGATCTCGCGATCTTGGGCAGAACTTGTCAAACCAGCATTGAGCGCGGCGTCCATCTACTTAAGTAGACGGCTCACGCGGGCGGATATTGTGCGGGGATCAGCACCACCCCAGTCTACCGGCCGCGCCTCAGCCCCGACCAGAACCCGCTCGGTCACCCGCCGTGAAAAAGCCTCGGGCCGACCCAAACGGCCCGAACCGCCAGATCAGCACCGGCAACACCAGCAGGTTCATCAGCGTCGAGGTCACCAATCCCCCCAGGATCACCGTCGCCATCGGGCCCTGCACTTCCCTCCCGGTCTCGCCACTGCCGATGGCGAGCGGCAACAGTCCCAGCGCCGTGACCAGGGCCGTCATGAGGATCGGCACCAGTCGCTCCCGCGCCCCACGGAGCACCGTCAGGAGGGACCAGGTCGCCCTCTCAACCGAAATCAGATGCTCTACATGGGCCACCAGCAGAATCGCGTTCCGCGCCACGATTCCAAACAGCGTGACAAATCCCACCAGCGACCCGATCGACAGCGTCGCCCCGGTCAAGGCAACTGCGGCCACTCCGCCCACCAGGGCAAAGGGCGTCGTCGCCAGAATCAGTGTGACCGTACGAGGGTCCTCGAACGCGATCAGAAGCAGCAGAATGATTCCGACTGCCGCAATCCCCGCATGCAACAACACCTCACGACGTGCCTGCGCCTCACCCTCAGCCACGCCGGTGAACTGCAGATACACCGCGCTCGGCAGCGCGACATGTTGGTTAATGGCCGCGCGCATCGCCGCCACGAAGCCGGCGACGTCACCTGTCCCAGGGTTTACCGTCACGACCTGACGCCTGCGCGCGCCTTCATGCATGATGCCAGTGCGCCCTTCCGCCGCTGACACTGTTGCCAGATTCCGCAGCGGTACCGTCACCCCCGACGAGGCCCGAATCAAAAGGGAGCCAATCGCCTCCGGGTCGAGTCTATCGGCGAGCGGCAACCGCACCACCAGGTCGACTACCTTGTTCGTGTCATATACCTGCGCCGCAGTGGCGCCGCGATACGCCGTCTCGACAGTGTCCAACACATCGGCGGCCGTAAAGCCATATTGAGCCAGCCGCTCTGGAAGCAACTCAACTCGCAGGAACGGTGCACCGGAAGGCGACTTCACCTGTACATCTTTTGCCGCCGGGACGGTCCGCACGACCGCCGCGACCTGGTCGGCAACGCGATCCAACTCGCCGAGATCGGGTCCAAATATGTTGATGGCTACCTGCGCCGTCTCACCCGACAACGATTCACTCAGCCGGTCGCCCAGGAAAGTCAGGACCTCCGTCTGCAGGTTCGGGTAACGCTCGGCGACGGCCCGGATTCCAGCCTGCGTCCGGGCTTCATCCCGTCCCGACATTCGCGCCAACTCCACATGGAACTCGCTTCGATTCGGCTCCCAGGTGTCCTCACCCGACTCCGCACGTCCAATAGTGTCTTCCACGAATAAAACCCCGGGCACCGCCAACAGGTCACGCGAGACCTGGGCACCGAGCGACTTCATGGCGTCGAGCGAAGTGCCCGGTGTAGCTATGGCCTGCACCACGAAATGGCCCTCACGGAACGGCGGCATGAGCTGCCCGCCAAAGAACGGAATGGCCGCCGCCGCCAGGCCCATCACAATGACCGATCCGAAGATCACCCCACGCGGGTGCGGAGCCCACCGCTCCAGAATCCGCTCGTGAAGCGTCTTTAGCCTCAGCAACCAACGCGGCTCGGCCTTGGGCGCGGAGCGCGTCAGGAGCAGAAACGAAGCAGCCGGAGTGACCGTGAGCGCAACAACCAGCGACGCCAAAGTAGCAAGGACGAACGATGCGGCCAGGGGCGCGAAGAACTTCCCTTGCAGTCCCGAAAGAAACAGCATTGGCGCCAAAACGAGAACGACTACAAACGTCGCATACACGACTGGAGCCCGGACCTCCAGCGAGGCCGCGTGAATAACCTCCCGCAGATCTGCATCCAAAGTCGGAGCCTCCGCCTGGTAGACCTCCATCGCACCGTTCGCGCCGCCTACCGCAGCGTTTACGCCGCTCGCCTCTCCGCTGCGGCGCCGGTTACCCCGCAATCGCCTCACGATGTTCTCAACATCGATGATCGCATCATCGACGACCACCCCCAACGCCACGGCAAGGCCGCCCAACGTCATGGTATTGATCGTCCACCCGACCGAATTCACCACGATGACAGCCGCAAGCAGCGCCAGCGGAATGGAGGCAAACGCCACAACCACACTGCGTACGTCGCGCAAAAATAGAAACAACAGCACGGCAATCAACGCCGCACCCAGCAGAACGTCGCGCCGTACGCCCTGCAAGGCGTTTTCAATGAAATTCGCAGGTCGATGCAAACCGGCGTAGAGCGTCACCCCGCGCGCCGCGAGATCCGGCCGTAGGGCATCGATCTCCGCCTCCACCGCGCGAGTCACCTCGAGCGTGTTGGCGCCATACTGACTCGACAGCCCGAGCATCACCCCGGGTTTTCCCATGATGAGCGTATCGCCATACTTCGGCGCCGCCCCTTCCTTAACCGAAGCAAAGTCACGCAGACGCAGCGGCGCCCCGCCGGGCGTCGGCACTACCGCCGCTGCGAGTTCCGCGGGTGTCACGGTCTGCCCCCGACTCTCAATGAGCACCCGTTGATTGGGAGTTTCTATAAAACCGCCGCCACGAACACCCGTGGCGGAGCGCACTGCCAAGACCACATCGTTGAACGCGAGGTCCCGAGCGTTCAAATCACGTGGATCCACCTCGACCTGCAACTGCCTCTCGTCGCCTCCGTAGAGCGTCGCGCGCGCAACCCCGGGAACCGCAAGCAATCGCGGCCGAAGAGTCCACTGGACGAGATCGCGTAGTTCCAGTGCAGAAAGCTTGTCGCTGACAAATCCCAGTTTGAGCAGATCCATCGTCGAAGACACCAGGGGAGTCAGCTTAGGCGGCTTCACTCCAACGGGCAGCCGGGCGGCGACCTCTCCCAGCGCTTCGGCCACAATCTGCCGCGAGCGATAGGGGTCCGTACCCTCTTGAAAGACAACAGTAACGACCGAGAGACCCGAAATGGTTTCCGAGCGTACCGCTTCTACACCACTCGCCCCGCTGATAGCCTGTTCGATGGGGAGCGTGACGAGCAGTTCCACTTGCTCCGCCACGAGCCCCGGGGCCTCTGTCTGCACACTCGCCTGTGGAGGTACGAACTCTGGAAACACGTCGTACTTGGCGTGCGTCAGCACGAGAATCCCGTACACCACCAGAATCGCCGCCAATGCACAGACCACGACCGGAAAGCGCAACGACCAGCGGATAATGGCGGAGAGCATCGCTCAGTCCGCAGCGGCGTCGGCGGGTGCCGGACTCTCAACTCCGAGCAACGCAGCGGCTCCCGTCGCGACGACGCGATCGCCGGGAGCAAATCCCTTCGCCACGAACCAACCGGAGAGCCCCGGCCGGAAGTCGCGAACCTCCCGCCTCACGAAGGTAGTGGGCGCTGTCTGCACGTAAACCCACACCCGGGCGTCCCGGCGCAGCAATGCGGCGCGGGGCAAGATAACCCCGTCGACACCCGTCACCTCGGCGCCCGGTACCTCCGCGGTCAACATCTGTCCGATAGGTAACTTTGCCGCGTCACCCTTCAACTCAACGAGCACCCCGCGTGTCTGCAGACGCGGGTCTACGGTCGGCAATGTACCCAACACGGCACCGGAAAAAACCTCCGACGCTGAGTTACCGCGCACCTCGATGCTCGTGCCCGCCCGAGGGATGGGCGACCCTGTTGGAATCTCCACCCTCACCAGCTCCGACTTGGCACCAGCCAGTTCGTCGAGCAACTCCGCACGACGATGAGCCTGCAGGTCGGCAACCCCTCCGCCCCACTCGAGCGCGAGCTCCCGGTGAGCGGCGTTGACACGCTGCAGATCCGCCTGTTCCTGTGCGCTCGCAGCCTCCACGACGCGAGCTGACACCGTTCGATCTTCGGAGAATAACTTCCGGGCCCGCAAGGCCTCGGCACGTGAAGCAGCGAA
>DATBCZ010000234.1:0-10853 GCA_036270175.1 Steroidobacteraceae bacterium
CGACTCGATAAGGCCGAA
Source organism: Steroidobacteraceae bacterium (assembly GCA_036270175.1). Classification (GTDB taxonomy): domain Bacteria; phylum Pseudomonadota; class Gammaproteobacteria; order Steroidobacterales; family Steroidobacteraceae; genus 13-2-20CM-66-19. The sequence continues at coordinate 19 of DATBCZ010000234.1, forward strand.
TGGGGCGAAGTCCAGAACGTCGCGGTTCCGGTGAGCGCGGTCGACAGGAATGGGACGGAGGTTGTCCGCGCCGTCATTACGGTGCGCGTAGAGTCGACCGGAACGCACGTGGCGCGCTGAGCAGGCGAGTGCAGCGGCGAGGCGGTGCCTGCGCACGTGTGCGTGTTTCACACCCTGCGCATCAGGTCCGCTTGTGCCATCCCGGCGCCCATCAAAACACCTTGCGCACCGAAATCAAAAATTCCCGCGGCCGGCCGGGCTGTCCGTCAACCTCGTCATAGGTCGAGAGTTGGTTCCTCTCGGTCACGTAATACACCTTGCCGGCCAGGTTGGAGCCGGACAGCGAGGCCTGCCAGCAAAGTCTGACCGCCCGCGGTTCTAACCACGAAGTATCGAGGTCTCGATCTCCCACTCGACCCGATGCTTCGAGGTCGTCGCGCGATTCACCGACACCGGCCGAACGCGGCTCGCGCCGGCCTGGTGCGTCACCAGCCACGTATCGAATTCACCCGGCTTGCTGGTCGCAAAGCCAAACAACAGGTTGAACTTGCCCTCTGCAACCAGCGCCGGACGATTCACACGCTCATCACCGATGACGAAATGACTTTCGTCGGGAGAAGTTCCGATGAACGCCCCCTGCTCGGCAAGCGCCTCGAGAAAGCAATCCGCCTGAAACCGTGCCCGTTCCCAGGTCGCGGGACCGTTGTGCTCGAGCACCACCCAACGCGTGCCCTGCTCGATGCTGGCGGCAATGAACAGGGCAAGCCGGCGGGCGGACAGATATTTCCAATCCGAGATGCCGCAACCCCCGGCTGCCAACGTCCGCGGACTTATGGAAGTGCGCACACTCGAACGCACTGACAGTAGGGTGTTTACGCCAGCTTGCGCCAGACGAACTCGATCCGCGTCCGACACGGGGACAGCCGGACGCAGTCCGGGCCGCAGAATGGACTCGTCGCTTTCGGCAGCTGCCCAGACAGGCCACGTCTCATCGGAGCGCGCAACCATTCCAGCGGCAGCCCCGCAGGAGGCGAAGGTTTCTACGCGACCACGCAGCCGATCAAACGCCTGCACCCGCGGGAAGAACATCACGGCGCTATCGCTGCGAAACGGCCAGATGCGCAAGGAATCGAGCGCCGTCCGCGCGGACAGCCACGCCGAAGGAGGATCGACGAGCAGCAGCGCCTGTCGCTCGCGGCAGAACTTCGCGGCGACCAGCAATGAGCTCAGTCCCAGATCGCCGTCCCGCGTGAGTGGAGGAATGCACAGCAAGTTGAAACGGGAGACGCCGTTCAGCGCAAACAACCCGGTTCCCTCGATCGCGGACCCGATGACATCGTAATCCGTGAGCGGGCCGCCATCATCGCCGTCCGGATTCGACACCGCATAGCCGATCGCGGCGCCACCGTATCCGCTCGCGGACCGGTCGGGACGGCGGACGGGCGCCGGCCCGGTGACACGCACGAGGCGCGACTCCAGTAACACGTCGATCACGAATCGTCCCGAGTCCGGCAGGATGGAGATGCGGCGGAAAATCTCCTGGTCCTCGATCAACTCGGAAGCGGCGGAGCGCACCCGCTGCACGACGAGGTTGAAACGGTCCGGCTCACCGTCACCGATGCCATCGTAATCAACCGAAGCACGCAGGTATTCGCGCGAGCCAGGATTGAGAGCGATCAAACGCAACGCTGCGCCGGAGGCGGGCAGTGTTATGGTCGGAGGGCGTGCACCGTTGACAACGCGGACGATTAACGCGCGCCGGCCACCGTTCTCAAAGAATTGCTCGAGGGCATATGACAGCGTCGAAGGCTGCCAGAGGCCACCAAAGATCTGTTGGAACTCCGCGAAGCTCGCGACCGGCACCGGTTGATTGACGGGTCCCTTGAGCGCGCGCCCCACGAAGGCGGCGATTCCCGTAGACACACGTTCGATCGCACGGTCCGATGTTCGGCTTTGTTCTGCGAGTTCTGCGCCGGAAACACGGCTGTCGGCCACTTCGAGCCTCTCGGGATCCCCACCCATTGAGCCCGCGGGACTGTAGCATAGCTATATCTTGTGGTCGTCTCTATTTAGCGTCACCCTGGTTGTATGACAGGAGTCAGCTCCCGTCAGACGCGAGCCTCCTTCACAGGTGGCGGGCTCGGTTGCACTTCGGCGGCGCGCTTCGCTTCTTCCGCTCGAGCGAGTTCGACATCGTCCCGCTTGCGGGCAATTTCGGCGAGCATGATTTGCAGCCACTCGGACAGCGCGGCCATCGTTCGATACCTCGGAAGAATTAAGGACTACTGAGTAGATTTGGACTGCGAGCCTGCCGCAGATGTGACTGGCGGTCCAGGGGCGCGCGGTTTGACTGCCGGCGCGCTGGTGGTTGGAGTGGTGCTCGGAGAGCCTGTCGCCGTGTTACCCGGCCGCGCGGGAGTGGCGCTCCCCGTTGGGGTAACGCTTCCGGCAGGGGTAACGCTCCCCGCGGGGGTCGTGCTCCCAGCGGGGGTCGTGCCCCCGGCAGGGGCTGGCGCGCCTCCGGAAGAGCCGGGTTCGATCTCTGAAATCATCTGGTGGAAGGTCGCCTCGTCCATCGGCAGGTCGGACTTGCCATCCCAGGTCGACCCGTCAGGCAGATGGTTCTGCACTTTCGATGCGGACGCCAGCACCTGGTCGAGGCTGACATCGGCGAGTGAGATCGGGACCGGCACACCGCGCGGGTCGTGCGAGAGCACGGTGACTTCGTCCCAGTTCACCTGCTCGTTGTGCGCCTTGAGCTGTTTCTGCAAATTGGCCGCGAGTGATTGGCTCAACAGTTTCTTCGGCGCCTTCTTCCATCCGCGGGTGTCGTCCTCCAACACATCGAACGCCTGCATGTAGAGCTGGCCATCGTGCCAGCCGAATACGAACGGCTGGTTCACGACGCGAACCTGGGTGCCGACCGGCACCGCGTTGAACAACTGCGCGATGTCCTCGGGGTACAGGCGGATACAGCCGTGACTGGAGCGCAGTCCCACGCCCGCGGGCTTGTTGGTACCGTGAATGAGATAGCTGGGCCACTGCAGGTAGAACGCAAATTTACCGAGCGGATTGTCGGGACCCGGGCCGATGACTTTCTCGAGCTCCTCGCCGTTCTCGCGATGCTCCTTGATGACCGAAACGGGGACGCGCCAGGTGGGATCCGCCTGGCGGCGCACAATCTTGGTCACGCCTTCCGGCGTCGCCCAGCCCACCTTGCCGATGCCAATAGGATGGGTGATCACGACCTGCGGCTCGCCCGACTTGTGCGGCGGGAAATAGAACAGCCGCATGGCCGCGATGTTGATGACGATGCCGGTACGCGGGGCGTTCGGGATCACGAACTGCGTGGGCACAACGATCGGCCGATCCGCCCCCGGCAACCAGGGATCGACTTTCGGATTTGCGCGCAGGATCTCCTCGTAGCCCACGTTGAAGCGGCGCGCGATGTCCGTGAGGGTGTCTTCCTTCGAACTCTTAACGATCTGCACGACGCCGATCACGTCTTCGTCCGGCGCGACCTCGAAGCGCTGTGTGGCGACCGGCTCCGGCTCGGAGGGCGCTGGCGGCGGCGGCGGGGGTGGAGTCGGCTCGGAGTGCTTCACCCCACTGAAGAGGGAGCATGCGGTCGCGAGGGTACACAGGCAGGCCGCTACAGCGGCTCGAATCTGAGGGATCTTCATGGTCCGAATTATGACATCGCCTAGGTCTCGGTGAGCAGAATGTCGGCGTTCGGCTACAGGCGGCTGGTCCTGAAGCTCGGCCGGACAGGCTATTTCTCGGCTGCTGCCGTGAGATTCGGCCGCGCGCGGAAATCAAACACGCGGGCCGTTACGTCGGTAGGGAATGTTTGCACCATCGTGTTGAAATTTCGGACCGCCGCCATGTAGTGGTCGCGTGCGGCGGTGATGCTGCTTTCCGTCTCGGCGAGCTGCGTCTGCAGGTCCTGGAAATTGGCATCCGACTGCAATTGCGGGTAGCCCGCACTCACACCCATGAGACTCTGCAGTGACTGGGTGAGCTGTTTCTGCAGTGCCTGGTAGCTGGCGAAGGCGGCGGGATCGCTGAGCACCCCGGGGGCGGCCGGCATCGAGCCCGTACGGGCGTTCGCTTGCGTCGCGCCTATGAGTTCCTGCTCAGAAGCAGCGAAGCTTTTCACCGTGCTTGCCAGACCGGAGATCAGATCCGCCCGTCGCTGGTAGAGGCTCACGACCTCCGACCACGAGGCTTTGACGTCTTCGTCCTGCTGCTGAAGAGAGCTGTAGCCGCAGCCGGAAACGCCCAGGGCGGCACAGAGCGCCAGGCCCGCGGTACGCGCGCTCATCTGACTCTCCGATTTGACTTAATACGCTCTCCGAAGAAATTCGCGGACTCCGTCACAGGCCGACTGCGACGGACTTCAAGTCGCGGCGCAACCGAGCCGATAGTCCTAAGAGGCGGCCCGGGTGGCCCTACTCGGAGCACTTCCACTTTGGTCGGCATCTATAACCCCTGGCTCGTCGTCTTATCGGTCGCGGTAGCAATCTTCGTTTCCCATACCGCCCTGAGCCTGTCCGCCCGCGTTGCCCGCTCGGACGGCATTCTGTCGAAGCTGTGGCTCGTGGGTGGCGCGCTGGCAATGGGCGGCGGCATCTGGTCAATGCATTTCATCGGCATGCTCGCCTTATCGCTGCCGATCGCCCTCGCATACGACATACCAACCACCATCACCTCGCTGTTCATTGCGATCATCACGTCCGCGTTCGCCTTGAGCGTCGCCAACCGGCAGCGGATCAGTCTCGTCCATCTCTCCTTGGGCGCGGTGCTGCTCGGCGGCGGTATCTCTGCCATGCATTACGTCGGCATGGCTGCGATCCAGATCACGCCCATGATTACTTACGAGCCCGGCCTGCTGCTGCTTTCGGTAGGCATCGCTATCGTCGCTTCGTTCGCTGCCCTATGGCTTTTTTTCCGACTCCGCCGGGGGAACTCCGTACTCATGCGCCTCGCGCGAATCGGCGCGGCGTTCGTCATGGGCCTCGCCATCAGCGGGATGCACTACACCGGGATGGCGGCCTCCCGCTTCAGCCCGGGATCCTTCTGCATCGGCGCGGGAACGACGGACCAACGCTGGCTCGCGCTCACCATCGCCGTACCGGCCATAGCCCTGCTCGCCATCACGACTATTCTGCTCGTTTACGACGGTCATCTAGAATCGCGCACCCGCAAACATAACGCGCAGCTCGAGAAGGCCAACGCACAACTCGAACACGCCGCAACGCATGACGCCCTGACCGGTTTACCTAACCGGGTGCTGCTGGCCGACCGCCTCGCGCAGGCCACCGCGCAGAGCGAGCGCTACTCGCGCGGCTTCGCGGTCATGGTGGTCGACCTCGATCGCTTCAAGTCGATCAATGACTCGCTCGGACACATCGCCGGCGACGACCTGTTGAAGGAAATGGCCAAGCGGCTGAGCCAACAGCTGCGCAAGGCCGATACGCTGGCGCGGCTCGGCGGCGACGAGTTCGTCCTGGTGCTGAATGAAATTTCAGGGCCGCGCGACGCGGAGACCGTGGCCAGCAAAGTCCTCGCGGCCATGACCCAGCCGGTGACCCTGTCAGGACTGGAAGTGCAGATTTCCGCGAGCATCGGCATCAGCGTGTTCCCCGAGGACGGCGTCGACGCGGAGACTTTGCTGCAGCATGCGGACGCTGCGATGTATCACGCGAAGAAAAATGGACGCAACGCATTCCAATTCTTCGCCCCCGTCATGAACGCCTTCGCGCGCGAGCGGCTCGAGATCGAAAGCGGGCTGCGGCGGGCACTCGTGCAGGGTGGCGAGTTCGAGCTTCATTACCAGCCCAAGGTGGAGGTGAGCAGCGGCCGTATCGACAGCGCCGAGGCGCTCATCCGTTGGCGCCACCCGAAGCGCGGCCTCACGGCGCCGAGCGGTTTCATTCCGATCGCGGAGGAGACGGGCCTCATCGTCCCGATCGGCGAGTGGGTACTCTTCGAGGCCTGCCGGCAGGCCCGTGCCTGGCAAAGCGGCGGGATGCAACCGCTGCGCATCGCCGTCAACCTGTCCGCGCAGCAATTCAAACAAAAGAGCCTGGTGACGACGGTGCGCGAGGCCCTCGCCGCAGCCGGTCTGGATCCGGGGTATCTCGAGCTCGAGCTCACGGAAAGCGCGGTCATGCACGATGCCGAGAGCTCGATCCAGGTGCTGCGGCAGTTGAGCGACCTCGGTGTGCGGATCTCGGTCGACGACTTCGGCACCGGCTACTCGAGTTTGAGCTATCTGCGGCGGCTGCCGCTCGACAAGCTCAAGATCGACCGCTCGTTCATTCGTGAGGTGGCGGCGAGCCGCGACGACGCCGAGATCGTGCGGGCGATCGTCTCACTTGCCCACAGCCTCCACCTCAAAGTCATCGCCGAAGGCGTCGAGACCGCCGAGCAGCTGACGTTTCTGCGTGGCCTGGGCTGCGATCAATACCAGGGCTTCCACTGCAGCCCGCCTGTTCCGGCCGACGAGTTCGAGCACTTCATGCGCACCGCTCCCCTGCACGCGCAGGTTGGAAACGCGCGCGACTCGGCCGACACGATGGTCATCCGCGCCTTGCGTAACACGGACATCAACGCCGCGTAGACGAAAAAAAACCCGGAGCGTGAGCTCCGGGTTTTAAAAGGCGGACTTTCGATGAAGGGAAGGAAGTCCGCTAGGGGATAATCAGTGCAGTCTGGCCCAATGCAGTATCTTGATGTCATCCGAGTCCAGGTCGAAACTCTGTGCCAACAGCGAGCGCAGCTCGCGCGTCCCACGGACGTTTTCCAACGGGTGCCGCAACTCGACCACGCCGCTCCACTCATTTGCGGCCGCTGCCGCCTGGTGAGCGTCGGAGCCCGTGACGAAGTGCGTGTAATACTTGGTGGCCACGGGGAAAGATTATGGCTGCAGGCCCGGAACGTCCGTGAAACGATCCACAGAACATCCGGCTTTTTTGTAAAGTGGGTTGCGACATAATCAACCGGGAACAGATGAAAAAATTCTCACTGAAAGCGCCGTAGAGCGCACCCCGGGCCAGGCGCCCCCGGCGACTTTCAGCCCATGGACCATAGAAATGTCACGCTTCCGCCCCCCGCAGACGCCGGGATCGCAGTACATCACCGCAGAGGGCGCGCGCCGGCTGCGGGAAGAGCTGGATGAGCTTTGGAAAGTCGAGCGGCCGAAGGTGACCCAGGCGGTGTCGGAAGCTGCGGCGCAGGGCGATCGCTCCGAAAACGCCGACTACATCTACGGCAAACGCCGTTTGCGCGAAATCGACAGTCGCGTGCGTTTTCTGCGCAAGCGCCTCGACGGCATGGTGACCGTCGACCAGCCGCCCTCAGATCCGAGACGGGTGTTTTTCGGCGCCTGGGTCTCACTAGAGTCCGACGATGGGCAGGAGTCGCGCTACCGCATCGTCGGCCCGGACGAATTCGATCTCGCCCCCGACTACATCAGCATGGATTCGCCGCTCGGCCGGGCGCTTTTACGCAAAGCGCTCGACGACGAGGTGACCGTCGAGCTGCCGGGCGGCCCGCGCAAGTTCATTATCGTGGCGATCGATTACGCGCCGCCCGCTAGCTGACTAGCGGGCCAGGCGACTTTCGGCCGGGCCGCGCAGGCCGGGCCGCGTAGGCCCATCTACCAGATCACCCTGACATTCTTGAACTGCCAGGGATCGCTCTTGTCGAGGTCCTCGGGAAACAAACGCTCGCGCTCGTGCAGCGGGGTCCAGTCGGTGTATTGCCCCACGACCGGCCCGAGGTAGGGCGTGCAGATGTCGATGCTGCGGCGGAAATCCATCTCGTCCGGCTCGACGATGCCGCAGTTGGGATTCTCCATTGCCCAGACAACACCTGACAGAACAGCCGAAGTCACCTGCAGGCTGGTGGCGTTGTTGTAGGGAGCGAGCTTGCGCGCCTCTTCGGTCGAGAGCTGCGAGCCGTACCAGTACGCATTTTTCTTGTGGCCCGCGAGCAGGACGCCGAGCTCATCGATGCCCTTCGTGATGTCGTCCATCAGGATGCGCTGGCGCTCCTGCTGCACATAGTTGCGTCCCACGAGCTCATGAATCGACATGATGGCCGAATCGCACGGGTGGTATGCGTAGTGCACCGTCGGCCGATGGACCACCTGCGCTCCGTCGCGCACGGTGTAGTAATCGGCGAGTGAGATCGCTTCGCTGTGCGTGATGCAGAACCCCGTGAAATGCCCTGCGCGCGGAGTCCACGTGCGCACACGCGTTCCGGCGCCGGGTTGCATCAGGTAAATCGCCGCCATGCAGCCGAAGTCGTGGCGCTTACCGTCGCGCGGGAAGTTACGCTCATGAGTGCCCCAACCCATCTCGGCCGGCTGCGAGCCCTCACCCACGAAGCCGTCGATCGACCAGGTGTTGACGAACTCGCCAACTTCCTTCGGAACGTTGGTCATCTGGGTGTCGCGCTCGGCGATGTGTATGACCTTGATGCCGAGCCGGTGCGCGAGGTCGCCCCAGTCGCCGCGGGTAGTTGGGTTACCTGCATCGACCTGCGTGTCGGCGGCGATGTTGAGAAGCGCCTGCTTCACGAAATGGGACACCAACCCTGGATTCGCGCCATGGGTGAGCACGGCCGTCGGTGCACGGGCGTTGCCGGGGCGCAAAGCGAGCGCTTCCTCGCGCAGCGCATAGTTAGTCCGGCGGGCCGCCGGCACGGTCGGATCGGTGTAACCACCCGGCCACGGCTCGACGCACGTATCGAGGTACATCGCGCCCTTTTCCCAACAGAGCTTCACGAGTGCAATGCTCGACACCTCGACCGAGACATTGACCAGGAAATCGCCACGACCGAGCAACGGGTTCAGCACGCGACGGTAGTTCTCGCGCGTCAGCCGCTCCTTGATGAACTTCACCCCGTACTTCGTGGCCTCGTCGTATCCACGGTCCTCCGCCGTGACGATCGTGATCCGCTCTGGTGCGATGCCGATATGCCGCAGGATGAGTGGCAAGACACCCTGACCGATGCTGCCAAACCCGATGAAGAGAATTCGCCCTGGGAAATCGACATGTACCGAGTGATTGCTCATGATGCTCCGTAACGTTCAGACACCGGCAGCCCGTCATGTGACGCCCGCCAAAGGCGGGAGGGTATCAATCGCTTTCCCGCGCCGCCACCGAAGCGGTCGAAGTTAGACGTTTTTGCAGTTTTCCTGCAGCCGCCGGTAGCGGCTAAAACAATCAGCGGCGCCAGTGCGGCGGATAGGTCCGCTCGTAGCCCGGCAGATTTTCGACGCGCGCGAGCCAACGCCCCAACGACGGGTAATTCACTTCAACCGGCAGGAAACGCGAGGAAAGCTCACGCGCCTCCGGACGCTCGAGCGCCCGCCGCAGCAGCTGAATTCCCGGGAAAATCACCATATCGACGGCGGAGAAGCTCTCGCCCACGACCCAGTCGGATTTCGCCAGCCGCGCCTCGATGGTGCGTGCCTCGTTGGCGACATGGTGCATATCGCTCGTAATCCGCTCGGTCCGCAGTTGGGCATCCAGGCGCGTGGCGGGGTTTCTGTCGAAAACCGCCTCCACAATGCTCATCAGGTGCGGCTCGATGTACGCCTGGTATTCACAGATGACGCGCATAATCACCCCGGCCTCTTCCGGGGTGCGGCCGAAGATGTGCGGCTCCGGATACTTCAGGTCGAGGTAGTAGAGAACGGCGAGCGATTCGAAACAGACGTAGTCGCCGTCCTTCAGCACCGGCACACGGCCGCGCCAGTTCAGCGCCAGCATCTGGGGCGACTTGTGCTCCTGCTTGGAAAACTGCAGGACGTGGCTGGTGTACTGCAAACGCTTGTATTCGAGCGCCAGCAGCACCCGCCACGAGTACGGACTGCCGCTGCCCCAGTAAACGTCGATCGCCATCAGTCGGTCCGTCCTAAGTGTTGCCGTGATTGTAACGGCAACGGCACAGCACCGAAAATGTCTTATCAGCGCGCAGCGCATGGATGAGGATCACTTCGATGTACACCACGTTGATCGAGCCCGAGGAGCTGGCGGCACCGCTGTCGCACAACGGGGCCGCGGATTCGGACTGGATGGTTCTGGACTGCCGTTTCGATCTGCCGCGGCCCGACTGGGGCGCCTCCGCCTACGCCGCCGGCCACGTTCCGAATGCACTTTACGCGCATCTTGACCGCAATTTGTCGGGGCCGATTACACCGGGTAGCGGCCGACATCCATTGCCGTCTCTCGAACGCGTGGCCGAGACTTTCGGACGTTGGGGCATCGACGACGAGGTTCAGGTCGTCGCCTACGACCAGGGTAATGGAGCGTTTGCCGCGCGCCTGTGGTGGTTGCTGAGGTGGGCGGGGCACCGGAAAGTCGCGGTGCTCAACGGTGGATTCGCGGCGTGGCAGCAGGCGGGACTTCCCACCGACACAGTTCCGGGTGAGCGCCAGCCGCGCATTTTTACTCCCCGATTGGATGACAGAGCGGTTGTCAGTACGGCCGAGCTCGAGCGCATGGTGTCCGCCGGTCAACTGGCGAGCGGGGCATCAGTGTTGGTGGACGCCCGCGGCGCCGACCGATTCGCGGGGGAAAATGAAACGATCGACCCGGTTGCCGGTCACATTCCCGGAGCGCGCAACCATCCATTCGTGCGGAACGTCGACGCCAAGGGCCGATTTTTGCCGGACGGAGAGCTGCGGGACCGTTGGCAGGCGACGCTCGGCGGCGGGGTTGTCGGTGTTGCGACGTTGGGCGGGGCGGGCGCAGCCGGTGCGGTCGGCGGCGTAGCGGATGCTACGGTTGCGAAACGAGCGATTGCGATGTGCGGCTCTG
>DATBCZ010000235.1:0-4223 GCA_036270175.1 Steroidobacteraceae bacterium
CGTACTCCGCCGACAACTCCTCGGTGATCTGCCGCGCCGAGTGTTTGCCATCGGCGAAGTTGAGCGCTTCATAGGCATAGCCAGGCTCCTCTTCTCCCTCCTTGCCCTCTCCCGCATAACTCAAAAGTTTGGGCATGGCCACGCCGGCCGCCCTGGCATGATCCTCGAAGTAGTCGTAGCCGAACACGCTCAGCGGGCCGCGCGGCTGCGCTCGGCGGCGGAAAACCGGTGTGCCGTCTGACTTCGCTTTCGAGTCGCCCGTAGCCTTGGCCGCAGACTGCGAGCCAAATGCAGAGAGCGAGTCCATGACCTTCCGCTCGTAATCTTCCAGGGGCGCGGCGGGGCCACCTCTGCGCAAGGCCGTCTCGGCTCGAATGAGCTTGCCCATCTGCACCGCGTGCGCAGTGGTCGCAACGTCCTTGGGTGAGAAGTTGGCCAGGAAATAGGCGCTGGCAGCGCCGATCAGCGCGGCACGCTTGAGCTTGGTGGGATCGATGTTGGCGGCGGTGTCGAAGTTGGTGTGGATGTAGCGATCCGGCCAGTCGTTGAGATAGATCGACGCAATGCCGAACGAGGAATCCTGGTACACCTGGTGATCGCTTCCCAATTCAAACGGCGAGTATTCGGCGCGCTGCGGGTCCTTGCCGCCCTCGGGCGCGGTCAACGGGTACTGCGCCGCCCCGGTGGCGGCATACTGGTAGGATTCCGTGTTGATCCAGTCCGCGAACGCCCAGGCCACATCGTGCACGAACGACGGCAGACTCAGTGGCCCGCGGGTTACGTGAAAAACGGACTTCGTGTCGAGACCGCCGCCGACCATGTCCATGTGGATAGCGACTTTGATCCGTTGCGCGAATTCCGGCTTCGCGTTGAGGAGCGTAATGGTGCCTTCGATCTCGGGAGGCCAGATGAACCGGATCGTTCTGGCCGGGCGCGGCAGCGTGCCGGCGGCAATGAGCTTCTGCAGGGTCCTGGCGGCCTCCAGGATCGTCACGCAGCCGCTGGCATTGTCGTTGGCGGCGGGACGTTGGTGATCCAGGTGGCACGAGAAGGCGATCTCGGTGTCCTTGAGCTTTGGGTCCGAGCCCTCGATGGTTGCCGTCACCACCTCGTAAAACGCAGGATGCTGACCCGCCTTCACGCGCGCGTGGAACCGGATGTTCTCGCCCTGACGCAGTCTGTCCTGCAGGGCGCGTGCGGTTCTCAGGGAGACCATGAACGCGAAGGTTTTGTTGGGCGAGAAAGTGTCCAGGTGGCCCCAACGAATCAAGTTGACGTTGTCGCCTGACCACGCGGTTGGCTGGTTCTGGGCGTAGCTGATGATTCCGGCGGCGTGATATTTACCTATCGAGATGTCTTGCGCGGCGCTCGGGGGTGTCGAGATCAGGACGAACTTGCCGCCGACGTCCTTGCCCGCGTAGTCACTGTCTTTCGTGCCTTCGCCGACGTCGACCAGGTTTGCGGTTGCCTCGCCGGATTCACTGTCCTCCGACAATACTATGGGTTCCGCCGCGTAACTCGCGAGTGTGATTTCTCCCGCTGCCGTGACCTCCGAGAGTTCTCCCTCCTGCGCATCCCATGCCGGGCGTGACCGCTGTGTTCCGTAGAAAATCCTGCCGTCCGCCGGAAATTGCATGACTTCGACATTGCTCAAGCCGTACGCGCGGGCACTCGTGGCAATCAACTCTGCGGCCTCGTGAAACCCCTGTGAGCCGCGTTGACGATGAAATCGTGCGAGTCCTTCCAGGTTTCGTTTTGCCGTCTCGCCACTCAGTTCGTTCGCCAGCGCCGCGACGTCTTTCTCGGGTAGAAGCGGTGGTGCGTGTGCCTTCACAACGGCGATCTGGGCGATCAGAAGAGTGGGCAAGAGGATATGGCGCACGAAGACCTCGGCTGATTGACGTTACTAAAGACGCGACGGCACTATAAACGGCGAACCCGCTATCAGGAGGCTTTATGACGACCCGTCGTGATTTGCTGCAGATCGCCGCGTGCGCGGCTGCCGGCGCTGCTCTCCCGGACGCCATGGCGGCCGTCGCCGGCACCAATCCGGAGCCAAAGACGAAGACGCTGCTGATTTTGGGCGGCACTGGCTTCATCGGGCCGCACCTGACCCAGGAAGCACTCCGCCTCAACTGGAAGGTGACGCATTTCAATCGCGGCAAAAGCGCCGCGGTCGGTGTCCCGGGTGTCGAGACGTTGAACGGGGACCGTAAGGGGCAGCTCGATTCATTGCGGGGGCGCAAATGGGATGTCGTGATAGACGACACCGGCTACATCCCGAAATACGTGAAGATGTCCGCCGAACTGTTGGCACCGAACGTTGGCTATTGCCTGTACATCTCGAGCATTTCGGCGTACGCGAGTTTTGCGAAGCCCAACGATGAGGCCTCTCCGACTGGAAAGTTGCCGAACCCCGATGTAGAGGAAATCACCGGCGACACGTATGGGCCGATGAAGGCTTTGTGCGAGCAATACTCGGCGGAGGCTTTCAAAGGCCGTATCTCCATCGTCAGACCCGGCTATATCGTCGGGCCGTTGGATCCGACCGATCGGTTTACTTACTGGCCGGTGCGTGCCTCTAAGGGCGGCGAAATGCTTGCGCCCGGCACTCCGCGAGATCCGGTGCAGATCATCGACGTGCGCGACCTCTCGGTCTGGATGATGAAGCTCGTGGAGGCGCGGACGAATGGTTACTTCAACGCCGTGTCGCCGCCGGGCGCATTCACGATGGGTGATCTCGTCAACGCCAGTGTGCGGGCGTCTCCAAAGTCGGGCACCAAAGTCACGTGGGTGTCCGAAGATTTCCTGGCCGCGCATTGGAAAGCGGAAGAGCTCGATCTTCCGCCGTGGTCACCCATGAAAGGCGACATGGCCGGCGCGTCGCTCACCGCGATGAAGCCCGCAAGTAAGACGGGTCTCCGCTCCCGGCCCCTCGAGGAGACTGTGCGCGACACGCTGGCCTGGTTCCAAACACTGCCGCCGGATCGCCAGGCGAAGTTGCACGCAGGCCTTGCTGCGGAGAAAGAGTCGGACACGCTGCAGACTTGGCATCAGAGAAAAGCCTGAGCGGGCGGCGGCGCGTTTGAGTCGGGCGGCGCCTGGGGGTGGGACGGCGCTTGGGTCGGGCGCCCCGGGTCGGCGCGGTCGCCTCGCGGGGTTACCGGATTGGGTAGGGGCCGACATCGAATACGGTGGAGTGGTAGCCCTTGCTGCCCACTTCGCGTGCCAGCGGGCTGCGGAAATCCGCTCCCGCCCGCAGGCAGTCGAGGACATGCTGAAAGTCGTATTTAGGTCGCCAGCCCAACTCTGACACCGCCAGGTCGTTCACATACACGCGATCGATACTGGGAAACATCGTCCAGCCTCGGGCTGTATAGAGCGCCTCGGAATCGGGAAAGAGGCGGCGAACCACATCTGCCGCGTTCAGCCTCAGCGCGGCCAGGTCGCTTCGGCCGAAGGGAGTCGTCGCCGAGATGATGTAGCGACGGAAGCCTATGCTGCGCGCTCTTTCTTCGGCGAGCAGATGTGCGCTCACCACGTCTTCGATATCTACACGACGATACAGTAGCTCGTTCGCCTGCGAGTTGGCGGTCTCGTAGCTAGTTCGGGTCGAGGCGTCGTCGTCATCTTCCGGGAAGAATCGCGAAGTTCGCAGTACCAGCACGGGCAGGTTGCGGGTACGGCTGAACAACTCACACAAACTCTCCGCCGCAAGCTTCGTCACGCCGTAGATGTTCTTCGGAATGGCCGCCACGTCCTCCGTCACCCACGCCGCCGGCTCGCCCGCCGCAGGAGTCAATGCCGCTCCGAACGTGCTCGTGGTACTCGTGTAAAGAAAGCATCCCACACCGGCCGCTACAGCCTCCTCGAGCAGAATCAGGGTGCCCGTGATGTTGGTGTCGACGAAATCCTGCATCGCGTGAGTCACGACGTGAGGCTTGTGCAAAGTCGCCGAATGGATGACCGTGCGGACACCCCGCATGCATTGCCTCACGAAAGCCCGGTCGCATATGGATCCCACGCGATCGGTGAACGGCGACGGCTTGATGTCCATACCCGAGGCCGGCCGGCGCGCCGCGCGCAGCGTTCGCATGAGCGCCTCGCCGAGGTGGCCGGCGCTTCCAGTAACTAGCGCTGTCATGGTTGTTCGGTAGTCGCCCGCTCCGTCGTACGGGAGAGCATTCTAGCGTCTTACGTTAAGTCGCGCGATCGGTCGGCTG
>DATBCZ010000236.1:0-3193 GCA_036270175.1 Steroidobacteraceae bacterium
GTAAAGACCGCGGACCGCGAGCGCAGCGTCATCCGCATGCCGTCGTACGACCAGGTCGCCGCCGACCCGGTGTTGTATGCGCACGCCTCACGCATCCTTCACCTCGAGGCTAACCCGGGAAACGCGCGCGCCCTGGTGCAAAAGCACGGCGACGTCGACGTCTGGCTGAATCCGCCGCCGATTCCGCTGACGACGAAGGAAATGGATTACGTGTACGAGCGGCCCTATCGCCGCCTGCCGCATCCGTGCTACGGGAAAGTAAACATCCCGGCCTACAAGATGATTCGCTTCTCGATCTCGATCCAGCGGGGCTGCTTTGGCGGCTGTACCTTCTGCTCGATCACCGAGCACGAGGGACGCATCATCCAGAACCGCTCGGAAGACTCGGTGATCCGTGAGATCGAGACGATCCGCGACAGCGTGCCGGGATTCACGGGCGTCATCTCCGATCTCGGCGGCCCCACCGCCAACATGTACCGTCTCGCGTGTAAGAGCCCGGCGATTGAAAGCGCCTGCCGGCGGCCCTCCTGCGTGTATCCGGCTGTCTGCCCCAATCTCAACACCGACCACACGCCGCTCATTCGCCTCTATCGGCGCGCCCGCGAGTTGTCCGGCATCAAGAAGGTGCTGATTGCCTCCGGCGTGCGCTATGACCTGGCGATCGAGTCGCCGGCATATGTCAAGGAGCTTGCCCAACACCATACGGGTGGCTATCTGAAGATCGCGCCCGAGGCGCTCGCCGAAGGCCCGCTGTCGAAAATGATGAAGCCCGGGGTCGGGGCCTATTACCGCTTCAAGGAGCTGTTCGAGAAGTTCTCGAAGGAAGCCGGTAAAGAGCAGTACCTCATTCCCTACTTCATCGCCGCCCATCCCGGTACGAGCGACGAGGACATGCTCGAGCTCGCCTTGTGGCTGAAGAAGAACGGCTTCCGCGCGGACCAGGTGCAGGCGTTCCTGCCGTCGCCGATGGCAACGGCCACCGCGATGTACCACTCGGGTAAGAACCCGTTGAAGCGCGTCACCCACACGAGTGAGGAAGTCAGGATTCCCAAGGGAATCAAGGTTCGCCGGCTGCACAAGGCGTTCTTGCGCTACCACGATCCCGACAACTGGCCCGTGCTGCGTGAGGCGCTGCGTCATATGGGGCGTGCCGACCTGATTGGCAACGGCAAACACCAACTCGTGCCGGCCTACCAGCCGACGGGTACCGGAAACGCCCCGGAAGGCCGTCGTGCCGCAGGCGGCGGTGGTCGCGCCGGTACCGGTGCGCCCCGGCCGTTCCGTACTCAACACACGGGGCTTCCCCGGACGCCGCCGGTCCGCTCCCGGCCGGGAAAGGCAAAACGCCCCTGACACGCGGGTACGGTTGCGGAGACGTCGACCCTGAGAGTAGGGTGAGCGTTGATGAAAGCCGCGTCGCTTCGCGCTCTGATGATGGTCGCCGGTGCCATCGGTTTGGCGCTGCTGGGTGTGATGACCGTGGCGTTCGGCGCGTCAAGCGCCACCGACGCGCCGGCCGCCCCCCGCCCGCAAGCAGCCCTGACTACTGGCGCCGGCGGGAATGCCACCGTCCTCGAAATCAACGGTGCGATCGGACCTGCCACCTCCCGTTATGTCGTGCACGGGCTCGAATCGGCGCAGAAGGCCCGTAGCAAGCTGGTGATATTGGAAGTCGACACACCGGGCGGGCTCGACACGTCCATGCGCGACATCATTCGCGCGATTCTCGCTTCGTCGGTGCCGGTCGTGACCTATGTTTCTCCGTCGGGCGCGAGGGCCGCCAGTGCGGGGACTTACATCCTGTACGCGAGTCACATCGCGGCTATGGCGCCAGCGACGAACCTCGGTGCTGCCACACCAGTTTCTATCGGCGGGGAGTCTCCGCCAGAGACTAGTCCAACGTCGGCTCCGAATCCCACGTCGGCCCCCAGTCCCAACGCAACTCCAAGTCCCGCCGCGCCCCAGGGTCCCACGGCAGCCCCCGGTCCCAAAGCAACTCCAGGTCCTGCCGCGCCCCAGGGTTCCAAGCCAGCGCCCGGCCCCGCCGCTCCCCCGGGTCCCGCGCAGACCTCTTCGCCAGCACCCAACGAGGCCCCACCCGCCATCGAGCCACCCCAACCCGCCACCGCGATGGAGCGAAAAGTCATCAATGACGCGGTGGCCTACATTCGCGGCCTCGCGGAACTCCGCGGCCGCAATGCCGAGTGGGCGGAGCGCGCGGTCCGAGGCGCGGCGAGTCTATCCGCCACAGCGGCACTTCAACAAAAAGTCATCGATGTGGTCGCCCGTGACATTCCCGACCTGTTGACGCAAATCAATGGCCGCGAGGTGAAGATAGGCGATCGCCCTATGAAGCTCGCGACGCGCGATCTGGCCATCCAGCACGTCAAGCCCGACTGGCGCACCGAGTTGCTCGCCATCATTACGCATCCCACGGTTGCGTATGGCTTGATGCTCATCGGGATCTACGGCCTGTTGCTGGAGGGCTATAACCCCGGTGTCATGTTGCCTGGGGTCGCCGGCACCATCTGCCTGCTGGTGGCGTTGTTCGCCTTCCAGATCCTGTCGGTGAATTATGCCGGCCTGGCGCTCGTGGCGCTGGGCGTGGGGATGATCATCGCTGAATTCTTTTTCCCGACTTTCGGGTCGCTCGGTCTGGGTGGGCTGATTGCGTTCGTGGTGGGCTCGCTCATTCTGTTCGATACCGATGTGCCGGGGATGAACGTTGCGTTGCCTCTGATTGCCGCAATCGCCACCGTCGGAGGTCTCATCGTCCTGGGGATAGCCTATATTGCCGCCCGCTCCATGCGCCGTCCGGTGGTCACTGGAGTGCAAGGGATGATCGGTGACAACGCGGAAGTCCTCCAGGGCTTCACCGGCACCGGCCGTGTGCGCTATCGCGGCGAATTATGGAACGCTCATAGCGATACCGCGCTGAGCACCGGACAGATGGCGCGCATCGTGAAGGTGGAAGGGCTAACATTGTGGGTGGAGCCGCGCTGAGCGGACGGAGAGTGTCATGCCTTTCATGCTGATCGTGGTCGTCTTCATTCTCCTGCTGCTGCTCAGCGCCATCAAAATACTCAACGAGTATGAGCGGGGTGTGATGCTGAGCCTCGGCCGCTTCACCGGCATCAAGGGTCCCGGCGTCATTGTCGTCATCCCGTTCATTCAGCAGATGCGCAAGGTGGAT
>DATBCZ010000237.1:0-4434 GCA_036270175.1 Steroidobacteraceae bacterium
TGGCGCTGCTAGGCGGCGTGGCCATTACGCTCATCAAGGGCTCATGGCCGGCTTTCTCTCATTTCAAGTTCGCCTTTCTGACCACCGAGATCTGGAATCCCGTCACCGACAAGTTCGGTGCCCTTGCGCCCATCTACGGGACGCTCGTGACCTCGTTGCTCGCGATGCTCCTCGCCGTTCCGATCAGCCTCGGCATTGCTATTTTTCTCACCGAGCTCGCGCCTTCCTGGATGAAGCGCCCCGTGGGCGTCGCCATCGAGCTCCTGGCCGCCGTGCCGAGCATCATCTTCGGCATCTGGGGATTGTTCGTCCTCGCGCCGATTCTGCAGCGGTATGTGCAGCCTTTCCTCATTGAATGGATCGGCCCGCTGCCCGCGATCGGCAAGCTCTTTCAGGGTCCGCCGTTTGGCATCGGCATCCTCTCCGCGAGCTTCGTGCTGGCGATCATGGTCATCCCGTTCATCTCTGCCGTCATGCGCGACGTGTTTGAGACCGTGCCCGACGTGTTGAAGGAATCCGCTTACGGCCTCGGCGCCACGACCTGGGAAGTTATCTGGAAGGTCGTCGTCCCTCATGCCCGCACCGGTATGGTTGGTGGGATCATGCTCGGTCTCGGCCGTGCGCTGGGCGAGACGATGGCCGTGACTTTCGTGATCGGTAACGCGCACCGTGTCAGCACCTCATTGTTGGCTCCCGGCACGACCATCTCCGCATCCATCGCGAACGAATTCACCGAAGCGGTCGGCGACCTCTACACCTCCTCGCTCGTCGCCCTCGGCACATTGTTGTTTCTCATCACGTTCTCCGTCATTGCCGCCGCCCGGTTCATGTTGTTGCGACTCGACCGGCGCGCGCTCTCCTCTGTATGAATAGTTCCGCACTCAGCAGCGGTCCTGCACATCGGCGTCGCGCCACGCGTAAAGTCACGAACGCCGTGGCACTGATCCTGTCAGGACTCGCCACCGCGATCGGGTTGTTTTTCCTGGGCGCTATTCTCTGGACGCTGATCAAGAACGGCCTCGCGGGCGTGTCAGTCGCATTGTTCACCGAAATGACACCACCTCCCGGCAGCGACGGTGGTTTGTTGAATGCCATCTACGGCAGCGCGGTGATGACGGTCATCGGCATTCTCATCGGTGCGCCGATCGGCATGCTCGCGGGAACCTTTCTCGCGGAATACGGCCGAACTTCACGTCTGGCCGCCGTGATCCGCTTCGTGAACGACGTGCTGCTCAGCGCGCCGTCGATCATCATCGGTTTGTTCGTGTATGGCGTGCTGGTCATCCGCATGGGGCATTTCTCGGCCATTGCCGGGGCCGTGGCCCTGGCAATCATTGCGATGCCGGTCACCGTGCGGACCACCGAGGACATGCTGAACCTGGTGCCCCAGGGAATGAAAGATGCTTCCACGGCAATGGGTGCCTATCCATGGCGGACGATAACCAGCATCATTTATCCGGCCGCCCGCAGCGGCATCGTGACCGGCCTGTTGCTAGCCGTCGCGCGCATCAGCGGCGAGACGGCGCCGCTGCTGTTCACGGCTCTCAACAACCAGTTCTGGAGCAGCAACCTGAACTCGCCGATGGCGAACCTGCCGGTCGTCATCTTCCAGTTCGCCCTGAGTCCCTACAAGAACTGGCAGCAGCTCGCGTGGTCCGGAGCCCTGTTGATCACACTGACCATACTCATTCTGAGCATCATCGCTCGCTTCGTCGTCTCCGCGCTGAATCCGGGCGGTCGGCGGTGAGCGTAACAGCCGCGAACATTGGCGCTGCCATGGCCACGGCCAGCACCACGGCACATCCGGTGAAGTTCGAGGTGCGCCACCTCGATTTCTACTACGGTCAGACTCACGCCCTGAAAGATGTGAATCTCACGCTGGGCGATCGCAGTATCACCGCCTTCATCGGCCCGTCGGGTTGCGGAAAGTCGACCCTCCTGCGGGTGTTCAACCGCATGTACGCGTTGTATTCCGGGCATCGCGCCACCGGCGATGTTTTGTTGGATGGCGAGGATATCCTGGCGCCGACCGTCGACGTGGCGTCGCTGCGCTTTCGGGTTGGCATGGTCTTCCAGAAGCCGACACCGTTTCCGATGTCTATTTTCGATAACGTCGCGTTCGGACTGCGGCTGGCGCGACGCATCTCCCGTAGCGAACTCGGAGAGCGGGTCGAGGCCGCGCTGCGCGACGCCGCCATGTGGGAAGAGGTCAAAGACAAGTTGCACGAAGACGGCCGCAGCCTGTCCGGCGGCCAGCAACAGCGCCTCTGTATCGCCCGCACCATCGCCTTGCAACCTGAAGTGATCCTGTTCGATGAGCCGACCGCGGCGCTCGACCCGATCTCCACCCTGCGGATCGAAGAGACCCTGCAGAGTCTGCGTGAGAAATACTGTATCGCCATCGTCACCCACAACCTCCAACAGGCCGCCCGCGTCTCGAACGTCACCGCGTTCATGTACCTGGGAGAGCTCATCGAGATGGGACCGACGGAACAAATCTTTACCGCGCCGAAGAATCGCCGCACCGACGATTACGTCACCGGTCGCTTCGGCTAGTTAGGGAACTTAGTGTTATGACACAACCCAGGGAACCCGCAGTGCAGGAGCGTAAGCGTCCCGACGCCGTCGTGGCCGCCTCAATCATGGCAGCCAACACTCCTGCCGGCTCTCACACCCCAACCGCCACCAACGGCCCTGCCACCATGCCTTCCGGCTCCAACGGCCCCAACGGCTCCGACCCCGCCCCGCGTCGTCGCGATAGCGAGAGTGGTCTCAACCTCAAACCCAGTGGCCGTGCCCACGCTTCGTCCGCCAGTGCGCTCGAGGATCGCTCGGCACAGGCTGCCGGACATACGATTGGCCCGGTTGCGGTTGAGAACCCGGTGTTCTCCTGCAAGGACGTGAACGTCTACTACGGCCAAAAGCACGCGCTGAAAAAGGTTTCCATCGACGTCGGCCGCAAGCAGGTGCTGGCGATGATCGGTCCTTCCGGGTGCGGCAAATCAACCTTCCTGCGCTGCTTGAATCGCATGAACGATACGATTCCCGGCGCCCGCGTCACCGGGTCGATCACGCTCGACGGCCGCGACATCCACGACAAGCGGCAGGATGTCGTGCAGATCCGCGCGCGTGTTGGCATGGTGTTTCAGAAGCCGAACCCGTTTCCGAAGTCCATCTATGAGAACGTAGCCTACGGCCCCCGCATTCACGGGCTCGCCCGCGGCCGCGCCGATCTCGACGATATCGTTTGCACGAGCCTGCAACGCGCCGGGTTGTGGGATGAGGTCAAGGATCGTTTGAACAGCCCCGGCACCGGCTTGTCAGGTGGTCAGCAGCAACGCCTCTGCATCGCCCGCACGATCGCCATTCAACCCGAAGTGATCCTTATGGACGAGCCGTGCTCGGCACTCGACCCGATCGCCACCGCGCGCATCGAAGATCTCATCGACGAACTGCGCGCGCAATACGCGATTGTCATCGTCACCCACTCCATGCAACAGGCTGCCCGCGTGTCGCAGCGAACCGCATACTTCCACATGGGTGACCTGATTGAAGTGGGTGAGACAGACAAGGTCTTCACCAACCCCCGTCATCGCCTGACCGAGGACTACATCACTGGGCGATTCGGTTAATAACGACGGGCCGCCGGCTCCGGCCGCCGATCGTCCCCTTCTCGAAGGCCACATCTCGAAGGCATTCGACGGGGCGTTAGCCACTCTGCACGTACGCCTCATCGAGATGGGCGGTCTCGTGCTCGACCAGGTCCGCGAAGCCACGCGCGCTTACACTGAATGGGAAGCGGAGGGCGCGCTGCGCGTCATCGAGCGCGAGCGTGAGGTAAACGCTTACAACAAAACCCTCGACAGTGAGCAACTGCTGTTGATCGCGCGCCGCGCGCCGGTTGCCGGCGATCTGCGCGCCATCATCGCGATGTCGAAGTGTGTTGCCGAGCTCGAGCGTGCCGGCGACGAAGCCAAAAAGATTGCGAAATACGTGTTGAGTGGCTTCCATCCGGGGCCCGCCACGGCTCGCGACGCCCGTCACCTGGGCGAACTCGCGGTCAGCCTGCTCAGGCTCGCGCTCGAAGCCCTCGACACCATCGATGCCGAGCTGTGCGAGGAAGTGATTGCACGGGACAAAGAGCTCGATGCCGAATACTCCGCAGGACTGCGGCGGCTGCTGAGTCGCGCGATGGAGGGGCCAGCCCATTTCGAGGGCACGGTGGAGGCGGCCTTCGTCCTGAAATCCCTCGAACGCATCGGCGACCACGCCCGCAATCTCGCGCGGCACGTTCTGACCATCGAAGCTTAGGCCCCGCTGCGGGTACCGTGCGGAACCGGATCGTTCGCCCCACGTTACCCGTACGTGGTGGCCCACGTGAGAGCGTGAGCGACGGAGATTCACAAAAGTCGGGTCCACATCGTGCTCTGGCAT
>DATBCZ010000238.1:0-8899 GCA_036270175.1 Steroidobacteraceae bacterium
TCCGTGACCACCATCAGCAGGCCTTCGGAGCCGATTACGAGCGCCAGGAGGTCCAAGCCCGGATGATCCGGTGAGCGGCCTCCCAGTTCGACGAGGTCACCGTCGATGGTGAATCCCCGGACGGCGAGGACGTTGTGAACCGTTAAGCCGTATTTCAGGCAGTGCACGCCGCCTGAGTTCTCCGCCACGTTGCCGCCGATGGAGCAGGCGATCTGCGAGGAGGGATCCGGGGCGTAATAGAGTCCGTGCGGGGCGGCAGCCTCCGAGACTTTCAGGTTGCGGACGCCCGGCTGGAGGCGTGCGATTCGTGCGACGGGATCGACTTCCAGGATCTGATTAAGGCGAGCAAGCGACAGGAGCACGCCCGATGCATGCGGCGTGGAGCCTCCCGACAGTCCGGTCCCGGCGCCGCGCGCTACCACGGGTACTGCGAGGCGCCGACAAGTGACGAGAATTTGCCGTACTTCTTCCTCGGTTCGCGGCAGAACCACCAGCATGGGCTTCTGCCGAAACACGCTCAGGCCGTCGCACTCGTAGGGATGCAACTCCTCGTCGCGGGAGAGGACGATGTCAGCGGGGACAACCTGCCGCAGGGCAATGGCGACGTCGGATTTAGTCATGGCGCAATCGTAGCGCGATCACGGGGGAATGCGGGCGGATCGCGAGTCCCGACGCGGGCGAGGGGCGCGGGAGATAGCGGGGCGGCAACTTGGCCTTGTTATTGCTACTGTGCGGGCATGAAAACAGTCTGGCACAGGGTTTGGGAACGATGGGCGGGGCGCCGGGGCCACGGTGGGGTGGTGTGGGCGGCGTTTGGGTCGGAGTTTGGAGTAGTGGCTTGGGTGGCGGTTGGGGTGGTAGGGCTGTGGGTTTTGGCGGGTGGCGGTGCCGCGTTGGCCGCCAATACCGATGCGCCTGCGAAGTCCAGCAAGGCTGATTCGCCGCCGGGGTCCGGCGCGACTGCCAAGTCCAGCGAGCCTGGGTCGCCGCCGGCGTCCGGTGCCACACAGGCGCCCGTCCCACCGCAACCAACACTGCCGCTGACGTCGGACCAGGTCGCGGGGCATATGGGCGAGACGGTTGACTGGTTCCACCATCTCGCGGCGATGGAGCAGTTGCAGATAGCTGCCGGCGATACGGCCGCCAGGGACAAGTTGCACCAGGAGTCGTTGACTGCGGTTGGGCTCGCTTTCTCCTTCGGGAAGGCGTGTGCGGTGTTGTTGGACGCGCAATCGCGGCAGGCGGCGCAGTCGGCGCAGGCGGGGGCCACGGCGACGGGGGCGGGGGCGACTCCGGCGGCGAACAAGGGTTTTGCCGGACGGCTCGACCAGGCCGCCGCGGATGTTGGTCAACGCGTCACCGCGCTCCAGGCTCAGCTCGATGGCCTCAATGAGAAGATCGCTCATACAAAGGGCAAGGAGCGGGAGACGCTCATCGCTCAACAAGGGCAGGTCGCCGCCGCCCTGAAGCTTGCCCGTGAAGTCCAGGGCAGTGTGCAGGACATGGAGGATTTCCAGGCGAGCTCCATCGTCGGTGACAACGGGAATTTGAGTCCGCTCGACGGGCAGATTGCGGATATGGAGCGGTCGGTGCCTGAGGTGCATGCGGATTC
Source organism: Steroidobacteraceae bacterium (assembly GCA_036270175.1). Classification (GTDB taxonomy): domain Bacteria; phylum Pseudomonadota; class Gammaproteobacteria; order Steroidobacterales; family Steroidobacteraceae; genus 13-2-20CM-66-19. The sequence continues at coordinate 1,613 of DATBCZ010000238.1, forward strand.
GACGACAGACTCGCACGCGTCGTCAAAAGGACAGGGCGCAGAGGCCAAGAAGGCAGCGGAATCGACCGGCGCTATAGCCTCAACCGCCGCCGGAACCCCGAGCGGTGGTACCGCCACCGCCACCAACTCAACTCCGCGACCCGCGAGCACGTTCCGCGCTGACACAGCCGGCGTCATTGCGCTGATCACGCAATGGTTTTCGTTGCACGGCATGCGGAGTCAGCTCGAGGGTTCCATCAAGGAGACGGCTGACCTGCAGGCGGAAACTGAGAAGGTGAGATCGGCCCTCACAAATGAGGTCCGCACCATCATGGGTAATGGGCTCGCCATGAGCACGTCAACCGACCCCGCCCAATTGGTGGCGCAGCGGCAGGCGCTCGAGGCCGGTACGGCGCGCTTCAAACAGCTGGCAACCGTGCTCGTGCCTCTAGGGGAACAGGCGCTGGTAGTCGAAAGTGCGGCCGGCACGCTCGAGGATTGGCAGGACTCTCTCGAGACACGGATGACGAGCGTCGCGCGTTACCTCGCATTGCGCATCGGAGTCCTGCTGGGATGGATTGCGGTGGTGCTCATCGTTTCGGAGATCTGGAGGCGGGCGACGTTCCGATATCTCCACGATGTGCGTCGGCAGCGTCAGTTCCTGGCGCTGCGGCGGGTGGCCGTTGGAATTGCGTTGACGCTGGTGGTCGTGTTTGGGTTGGTTTCGGAAATCGGCTCGATCGCGACCTACATCGGATTCGTGACGGCGGGCGTTGCCGTCGCGCTGCAGAACGTGATCCTGGCTGTGGTGGCGTATTTCTTTCTCATCGGTCGCTACGGAGTCCGGGTGGGCGACCGGATTACGCTCGCGGGTGTCACGGGGCGCGTGGTGGATATCGGGCTGGTGCGGATTTACCTGATGGAACTGACCGGTCCCGATCTTCATGCCACGGGGCGCATGGTCGTGCTATCGAACGCCGTGTTGTTTCAGCCGACCGCGTTGTTCAAGCAGATTCCTGGAGCCGACTACGTTTGGCACACGGTGACCTTGACGATCGCCGCGACGGCGGACGTGCAGGAGGCCCATAAGAGGCTCGCCGCCGCCGCCGAGGCGGTTTATAACAAGTATCGCTCCGTCATCGAGCGACAGCATGCGATGGTGCAGCGGTTTATCGATTTCGACGCTTCGAGCCCGCAACCGGAGGTGCGTGTGCGGTTGACCGAAAATGGCCTGGAGTGCGCGGTGCGCTATCCCGTCGAGCTCGAGAATGCCGCCGTCACTGACCAGCAGATGTTGAAGGCGCTGCGCGACGCCCTCGAGGAGGACGCGCAGTTCAAGCTGGTGAGCTCGGGCGGGGTGGCGCTGAAGTCGTCGGACTAGGACTAGGACTAGCGCTACCGCGCGTCCGCCTCGAGCTCCGCCGAGAGCCGGTCCAGGTACCATTCGCAGAACTTCTCGACGAGGCCTTCCGTAAACGGTGAGTACGGCCCTGGCTCGTAGGCGGAGCTATTGACACCCGCGTGCGCGCGCTCGACCAGCGAGCCGTCCTGATCGTTGGTGGCAGTCCAGACGGAAGTCAGCTTGTCCAGGTCATAGTCGACGCCTTCCTGCGCGTCCTTGTGCACGAGCCATCGCGTGCGCAGCAACGTCTGGCCGGGAGCGATCGGCAACACCGAGAAGCTCACGATGTGGTCGCTCATGAAGTGATGCCAGGAGTTCGGTTGTGTCCACACGGACAGTCCACCGAGATCCGCGCGTGTCAGGGTGCCCAGCAGCTTGCGACAGGCGACCTTGGTGTCGATTGTCTGGGACTCGCCGGCGCGTGCGATCGGCAGGCGCACGGCTCGAAAGCCGGTGATGTGATCGAGCCGGTCGACCTCGGCCGATGGCAGTCCGCACTCTGTCCAGCCGGAATGCTGGCGCACCAACAGCTCCTCGAAGCTCGCCATCAGCTCGGCATTGTCCGGGGAGGATTGGTAGCCGAAACCGAACTCCATCAGGGGGACGGTGAGCTCGGGATGGTTGGCGCTGCAGTGGAAGCACTCACGATTGTTCTCCATCGTGAGCTTCCAGTTGCCCTGCTCGACAATGTCCTTCTGAAAGGCGACCTTGGTGTCTGCGATTTGGTGCGGCGCGATGTAGGGCTCCAGCGCCGCGCGCATGGCATCGAACCCCTCGGGGGGCGTTTTCGCCAGGCAGATGAACAGCAACCCGCTCAGACTTTCGACGTGCACCGGCTTGAGGCTGAAGTTGCAACGGTCGAATCCCTCACCCGCGTGCTGGTTCTGGATGAGCTCACCGCGCAGGTTGTAGGTCCATTGGTGATAGGGACAGACCAGGTTGCCGACGATGCCGCTGCCCGGGGCGCGCAGACGGGCGCCGCGATGACGGCAGACATTATGGAAAGCTCGCACCGTCATGTCGTCATCGCGCACGATCAGGATGGAGTCGCTGCCGATCTCCACCGTAAAGAAGTCACCGGGCTCGGCAATCTCCGGCTCGACGCCGACATAGATCCAATGGCGGCCGAAGATCAGGCGGACGTCCCGGGCGAACACTTCCGGACTCAGGTAGAAGGGCGCCGGAAGGCTGTACCCGGGTCGGCGGTTGGCGATGAGACGGGCGATATCGGGGAGCGCTTCCATGGGAAACCTGCGTCGGGGGGTCACGCTATGCTCGCCCAAGCAGGCCCGTGGCACTTATGTTTTTGCGACGTTTGCGACCCCGATTACGACCGGATGCCGCTCCCACGCAGGTCGATGCCGCAAAACGACCATCGCCTGTTGCGGACTATGACCATACTTGCGGCTGATCCACCATTTTGCCGATCTTCAGGAGCAGCCCGATGGACGAGCAGCAAGGTCAACCCTCGCGATCACGTCGTCCGAGCGGTCGTGACGCCAAGAGAGCGGCGCGCACCGCTCGCAGCCACACCTTCGTTCCCTACATCACACGGAAGATCCCGTATTACGAGGTGCTCGGTACCGAAGGGCTCGAGCTGCTCGAGCACAATGCCGATACCATCCTGGAGGAGATCGGTATCGAATTCCGGGAAGACCCCGAGGCCTTGCAGATCTTCAAGGATGCAGGTGCCGACGTCACGGGTGAGCGAGTGCGCTTTCCGCGCGGCATGTGCCGGAGCATCGTCCAACGCTCGGCGCCAAAGCAGTTCGTGCAGTACGCGCGCAATCCGGCGCGGAACGTGTTGATCGGTGGAAACAACACGGTGTTCGCGCCGGCCTATGGCTCGCCCTTCGTGCGCAACCTCGATGAGGGCCGCCGCTACGCACGCATCGAGGACTTCCGCAACTTCGTGAAGCTCGCCTACATGGCGAATTCCCTGCATCACTCCGGCGGCACCATCTGCGAGCCGGTCGATCTCCCCGTCAACAAGCGCCACTTCGATATGGTGTACAGCCATATGAAGTACAGCGACAAGCCGTACATGGGGTCAGTTACGCACCCCGACCGGGCAACCGATACGGTCGAGATGACGAAGATCCTGTTCGGGGACGACTACCTGGATGCGACCACCGGCAGACCCAAGACCTTCGTGGTCAGCCTGATCAACGCCAATTCGCCGATGACATTCGATGCCACGATGCTCGGGGCACTCAAGACGTACGCTCGCGCGAATCAGGCAACGATCGTCACGCCCTTTATTCTCGCTGGCGCAATGTCGCCGGTTACCGTTGCCGGTACGGTCGCTCAGACGCTCGCCGAGGCTCTCGCGGGGATGACGTTGACCCAGCTCATCAATCCCGGTGCGCCGGTCATTCTGGGCAGCTTCGCTTCCTCGCTCTCGATGCAATCGGGCGCGCCGACATTCGGCTCTCCCGAGCCGGCGCTGGTGCTCTATACCATGGCTGCCCTGGCGCGTCGGCTGGGCGTGCCGTTCCGCTCTGGCGGCGGCCTGTGCGCGTCGAAAATCGCCGATGCCCAGGCAGCGTTCGAATCCGCGAACACCCTGATTCCCACCTGCCTGGCGGGTGTCAACTTCGTCCTGCACACGACGGGTTGGCTCGAGGGCGGGCTCTCCATGGGCTACGAGAAGTTCGTCATGGACGCCGACCAGGCGGGAATGATGCACACGCTGCTGGCGGGCGTGGACCTGAGTGAGAACGGCCAGGCGATGGATGCCATCCGCGAAGTCGGCCCGGGCAAGCACTTTCTCGGGTGTGCGCATACCCAGGCCAACTTCGAGACCGCCTTTTATCGCTCGCCGCTGGCCGACAACAACAGCTACGAGCAGTGGGAGGCGGAGGGCGGCACCGACATGGCGCAGCGCGCGAACAAGCTGTGGAAAAAGCAGCTCGCCGAGTACGAGGCGCCGCCGATGGATCCCGCCGTGGACGAGGCGTTGTTGGACTACATGAATCGCCGGAAGGCCTCCTTCCCCGACTCGAACGTGTAGTCGGATCGGCGGTCAGGAGTCAGCTTACTCGACGCGCGCGGCCGGCCTGCGGTTGCGTGCGTTGACCCGCGGCGCGGCTGCCTTGGCGGCCGGGAGGTCGACTGCCTGGCGCAAATGCACGTACGTCGCCGTGGAGTGTGGGATTCCCATGGCCTCGACGAAATGGGCCTGAAAGCGCGGTTCGATGGCGGTCTCGATTTTCTCGACCTTGCGCACCAGCGCCTCGATGGTCCGTCTCGAGCCATTGTCGAGCAGCGCAATCCGCGCGCCGGTGCCCGCCGCATTGCCGGCCGAGGCGACCTGTGCAAGGTCACAGTCCGGAATCATGCCGAGCAACATCGCGTACTTGACGTCGATGTGGCTGCCAAATGCACCAGCCAGCCGGATACGGTCGACGTGGTCGACACCCAGGTGCTCCATCAGGAGTTTGATGCCAGCGTAGAGGGCGGCCTTGGCGAGCTGAATGGCCCGTACATCGTTCTGGGTGACCGTGAGAGTTACCGAGCCTCGATGCACGACATAGCCGAAAGTGCGGCCGGTCGGCACGATGCGATCGCTGCGCGCGGCCAGTTGTCCGTCGACGACGCCGTCTTGATTGATGATGCCCGCCAGGTACATCTCGGCAATCACCTCGATGATGCCCGAGCCGCAGATGCCAGAGACGCCGAGGGTCGCCGCGACCTCCGCGAAGCGCGGGTCATCCGACCAGAGGTCCGAGCCGATGACTTTGAACCGGGCCTCCAGTGTGGCGGGGTCGATTCGGACCCGCTCGATCGCACCGGGCGCCGCGCGCTGACCGCAGCTGATCTGCGCGCCTTCGAAAGCGGGACCCGTCGGGCTGGAGCAGGCTAACAGGCGCTGCCGGTTGCCCAACACGATCTCCGCGTTGGTGCCGACGTCGACGAGCAGAGTGAGCTCGTCACCCAGGTCAGGGCGCTCTGCGAGGATCATGCCGGCGGCATCCGCGCCAACGTGTCCGGCAATACAAGGCAGAAAGTAGGTGCGCGCGTTGGGGTGCAGAGTCAGGCCGATTTCCGTCGCGATCACAGTGATCGCCTCATCGGTCGAGAGTGCAAACGGGGCGCCCCCGAGCTCCACCGGATCGATCCCCAACACCAGGTGATGCATGATCGGGTTGCCGACGATTGTGACCTCGAGAATGTCCTGCGGTGACGCGCTCGCCTCGCGTGCGACGTCGGCGGCCAGCGTGTTGAGTGCGACGCGGACCGCGTCGGTCATCTGCTGCGCTCCGCCGGGATGCATCATCGAGTAGGACACGCGGCTCATGAGGTCTTCGCCGAAGCGGATCTGCGGGTTCATCGTGCCGCTCGAGGCGACGACCTCTCCGGACTCCAGGTCGCACAGGTGAGCGGCGATGGTGGTCGATCCGACATCCACGGCGAGGCCAAGCGCGCGCTCATGAAAGCCCGGCCAGACGCCGATGATGCGCGAGCCATCGTGCACCGCGACGGTCACCTTCCACTCGCCCTTGCGAAGCGCGGGTTGCAAGGTCTGCAACACCTGCAAATCGCAGGTCAGCCCGGTGAGCTGCCACTCGCTTTGCAGCGCGTTCAGCAATCGTTGCAGATCGCCCGACGGGTCGTGCATGTCGGGCTGCCGCACCTCGGTGTAATGCAGATGGACAACCGGGTCGAGAGTGATCACGCGTGTGTCGGCTTGCTTGCGCACGACCTGGCGGTGCACCTGGCTGCTCGGCGGCACGTCTACAACCAGGTCTCCCTGGACTTGTGCGGAGCAGGAAAGCCGATGGCCCGCCGGCAGAGAGCGGCGGTTGGAGTAGCTCTGCTCAGCTGCGCTCAGCGGCGAGAGGCTCGCGTTGCTCGAGGTGATGCCATGCTTGGCGAATTCGCCTTCCATGACCAGCACCTGGCAGCGGCCGCATAGCGCGCGTCCGCCGCAGACGGAGTCGATATCCACGCCCAGTGTACGAGCTGCCTGAAGTAGGGGCGTGCCGATTGGGAAGCGGCCGCGCTTTCCCGACGGAGTAAAGACTACGAGTGCGTCCTGGTCAGTCATGTTGAATCGATCCCGTCAGGTGGCCCGCCTGCGATGGCCGCCCTCGCGCCGACCCCGCGCGGCATTTTCGTTCGCCGGAGCGGCGCCACCGCCAGCCTGCATCGCGGGCGCTTCGCGGAATTTGCGGATCCAGCGCGCGCAGTCAGGATCGTGGCCCATCATCACGTCAGCGGCCATGCACGCTTTGACAATCTCCAGGTGCAGCGGGTTCATGATCGCGGAGGTCATTCCGGAGCCAATCGCCATGGTCAGGAAAGTGGCGCTCACGGCTTCGCGAGCGGGCAGGCCGAAGCTCACGTTGGAAGCACCGCAGGTGGTGTTCACTTTCAACTCGTTCTTCAGGCGATGCAGCAGATGCATCACCTGGACCCCGGCCCGATTGATGGCCCCGATCGGCATGACGAGCGGATCGACCACCACATCGCTGGCGGGAATGCCGTAGTCGGCCGCGCGGTGCACGATCTTCTTCGCGACCTCGAAGCGCACATCCGGATCCTCGGAGATGCCGGTCTCGTCATTCTAGATGGCAACCACCGCCGCGCCGTACTTTTTTATCAGCGGCAAAACGGCTTCGAGGCGCTCCTCCTCCCCGGTCACCGAGTTGACCAATGCCTTGCCCTTGTAGACGGCGAGCCCTGCCTCGAGCGCTGCGACGATCGATGAATCAATGGACAGCGGCAGGTCGGTGATCGACTGCACGAGTTGCACGGCCTTCGCCAGGATCGCAGGTTCATCGGCCAGCGGAATGCCTGCGTTGACGTCGAGCATGTGGGCCCCGGCGGCGACTTGCGCCAGTGCGTCGGACTCCACGCGGCTGAAGTCACCGGCGGCCATTTCCGCGGCCAGGATCTTGCGG
>DATBCZ010000239.1:0-5410 GCA_036270175.1 Steroidobacteraceae bacterium
GGCTTTCTCGCCTGACCTGGGCGTATTTGCCTGCGCGCGCCTGGTTCAGGCATTCGGCATGGGAATCGCGGTGGTCCTGATACGGTCCGCCGTTTCGGACGTTTGCGACCTGCGGGGCACGGCCAGTGTGTTTTCGACCGCGGTCACGATGGTCTCGCTGGAGTGCCTGCGTCGGCTCTTTCCCGGATCTGCTCGGGCGATCGATGGGCATCGTCATCGGTGTGTTGAGCCTGGCGTCGCTGGCGATGGTGCTGCGAGCACGTCCCCGAATGACAATCTCGCCCGCAAACGGAGGTAGTGCGTCAGGCGTTGAGTGAATTGTCTTTCAGGGTTCGTTCCTCAGGTCCGACTCGACGATCTCGGCGTAGAGAGGGTTGGCCACCGGAAACCCCAATGCCCCCACCTTGGCTTCGTCCACGGCCCCTTTGGGAAAGCCCGTCAGCAGCGCCCTGCAGCGCATCTCCGCGCCTGCCTTGAACTCGTTATGGGTCATCACGAACAAACGGTTCGTGAGAATGGCGTCCAGAACCCGCTCTCCCACGGCTACGGGGTCCATCCAGGCAGGTGGCGGAGTACGAACGGCGAGTTCGGCCTCGATGTCGCGGAGGCCGGTGTCTTGAAATTGCGGCGGGCGCAGCCGCGCGACTTCGTGGATGTTTGTTACAGTCGGACCTGGACTCAACAGCGTAACACCGACATTGTCGTCAGCGAGTTCCGCTCGCAGGGCTTCCGTCAACCCCATGACCCCCGACTTCGCCGTGATGTAGGCGATTCCGCCGGCCATCGGCACGACGGCGCCGATGGACGACGTATTGACGATATGGCCGCCTTCGCCGTGGGCGAGTATCCGAGGGAGGAAGGTATGGACGCCGTTGATGACGCCGCCCAGATTCACACCGAGTATCCAATCCCAGTCGGAATAGGTGGTGCGCTTCACGTCGCCCATTGCACCGACGCCGGCATTGTTACACAGGACGTGCACCCTGCCGAAGATCCGTTCGGCCTCGGCGGCGGCAGACGCCATCGCGTCACGATCGGCTACGTCGAGTTGGATGAATAGCACGTCCTTTTTAGCCCCGAGCTCCTGCCCGAGTTCATGGGCCGCGCGGTCGAGGTGATCCTGACGGACGTCAGCGATGACCACTTTCATCCCCTGGCGCAGAAACACGCGGGCCATCCCCAGGCCGATGCCGCTGGCCCCGCCGGTGATGAAAGCCACCTTGCCCGTAACGACCTTCATGTTGGATCCTCGCGACGGACGCCGGCGAAAATGAGGCGGTGGTGCATTCGAGTCTCGAGCGCTAGCGCTTCTTGCGCGTCAGGTAGGCGGCGATCGCATTCAGATCCGCGTCGCTCAGCTCGGTCTTGCGAAAGGGGGGCATGACGGAGACGCCGTGACGGACGGTGTATTTGATGAAGTCGGATGTCAGGTCGGTGCGCTTTTCGAGTAGGGCGGGGAGGGTGCCCTGGTACTTGGCGGCCAGGGCGCGGGTGCCCGGCCTTTCGGGTGGGGCGCCGTGACAGACCGCGCAGGAGTTTTGAAATTGCAGGTAGCCGTTCGGGGCCCCCGGGGGTGGTGTTATGGTCTCACGCGACCAGCCGATGTATTGGGGGGCGTCGGCGCCGATCGCGGGGGTGGCGGCGGCGAGCAGGGTCATAACGGCAAGGCGCAAGGTGCTCATCGCTTTTCCCGCAGGTGTTTCGGCCAGATACCGTAGCGGCCGGCCGACAGGATGCCGTTAGGATCGACAGCATCCTTGATGGTTTCATGGAAGCGTAACAGGGCGTGGTTGTTGTATGAATAGACATTCATGACCGCGTCCTGGTAGGCCGGCCCGGTGCGGTATTCACCCCAGCCTTTCTCGGCGGCGAGCTGGATAACTCTGTAGAAGGCGGCGCGGTGCTTCTTGTTGGTCTCGACATCGGTGCTGACCGGGAAGCCGAAAATGAAAATGGCGGCGCGCTCCCAGTACCAGGCGGGCAGCGCGAACCGCAGCAGCGGCAGATCGAATTCGCGCGCCGCGGCGGCGAAGACTTCGTTGGCCTCGAAAATCGCGGCCGCGCTGCGTGGAATGATAGGTGAGAACCACATGTGCCCGTGCCAGGGGCTGGGCATGCTGCTGGACCGGGCGCCGATGGAAAACAAGTTCAGGCTCGGCATGCCGAACTCGGGCAAACGGGCGGAGTCGTGGGCTTCGCTCGGCAGCGGGAATCGATAGGAGTCGCCATCCTGGAATTTGATTCCCGGGATGACCGAAAGCTTGTCCTTGCAGTATTCCCACTGAGTCGCGATTGTTTTCGCCGGTCCGTAGAACTTCAGAGTGAAGGACCAGTAGGCGAGACCGTGGCGCTCCCCGTAGGCCTCCAATCCCTGATGTTGGCCCGCCTCGGCTTTGTCCCTCAGGGCCAGGAGTTCCGGGTCAACAGGAGGCCCGGGCACATCCACGGCCAAACTCCGCGATTGCTCCGCGATCGAGACGATGCCCAGCAGGGGACTCGAGGAATCCGGTATGCCGTTCGTGACACCGCTGTTTTCGAGCAGGGTCATCAGCCTGACGAGCTCGTGCAGGTCAGCGCGCTTGGCGGCCAACACCACCCCGGTCATGTAGGCTTCCGGCTCGGGCATCAGCCAGAAGCCCATTTTGGTCACGATGCCAAAGTTCGACTGGGAGAACATGCCATCCACCCAGGGACCGAAGCCGGTCTTGTACTGTTGCCAGGTCTTGGCGCCAGGCAGAGCGCCCATCCCGGTGCGCATCAGTTCGCCGTTGGGGAGAACCACTTCCATCCCGCAGTGGGCGTCAAAGTGATTCCGGAATTGCGGACGCGTATAGCCGCCGCCGCGATCGAGCGCATTGCCCATGACGCTGCCCCAACCCGGGTCGGGGCAGTCAATCCAAACCTTGAGTTTGCGCTCGGAGATATACCGATACAGGTCGAAGTAACTGACACCCGGCTCGACCAGCGCGGTGGCGTTCTCCTCGCTAACCTCCAGGATGCGGTTCATCCGCTTGAGGTCGAGAACGACACTACCGGAGTAGGCGGGTGCGGAGCCGCCGTAGCCGAGATTCCGGCCTGTTGAGATCGGGTAAAGAGGAACTTTGTACTGATTGGCGATCTTGACGATCTGCTGGACCTGTTCGACGCTGTCAGGTGCCAGCGCCGCCGACGCGATACGCTCCTCGGGCTCGCCCAGGAATGGCGAGAAGGCATCCTTGTAGAGGTCGACATCTTCTTCTTTCGTAAAGACCCACTCCGCGCCGATTGCGGTCTCGAACTGACTGACTGCTGCTGCAAAATCGGACGGTCGCAACCCAGGGGGTGTTCTCATTCAGATCCTCCACACTTCGGCGTGCTCTATCGGAACAAGTCTGTTCTCATGCCCGCGGGCGGGGAGCGATGACCCAGGAGTACAGGGCTTCGCTCGGCTCGCTGGCGGTCGGGGCGCATTGACCGACGCAGGTTATAGTTGATACGCCGTTGCGGTTTAACGATATGGGATTCGCCAGTGGCGAGATGTCCGCCATCAAAGCTGCGATCTCCACCGGCCACGCGTCCCGACCGCTCAACTTGCGCGGCGTGGCTTCGGGCTGGTGCGCAGCCGCTTCCAGGCGATGCTCGATCGTTCGATCCGAGCGGCGCTGGTGCGAACCGCGATAAACCACGCGCATACCGTGGTCCCACGCGAGCCGTTCCAGGCAGAAGAGCGGGCCGTAGGTCGTGACACCGGCAATCGGCACCGCACTTTCTTTCCAGCGCGGATGCAACTCGGAATACCACACATCAGTGACATCGCCGGAGATCGACCGTATCTCGATGCCCCGCTGTTGCGCGGCCCAGGAAAATAGCCTGCTGTCGGAGAACCTACGGTCAAACAAGGCGGCGTACAGAGGCAGGCGTGGGGGTCGAGCGAGATCGGGCGGAAAACTGCGGTCGGTGCCTGCGTATTCGGGTTGCGCCGGCTGTATCCGTTGCTCCGCGAGCGCTTCGCCCGCCGTCGCGGCCAGCGCACCTCCGACCGACGCAGTAAGTGTTACCTGTATGAACTCACGTCGGGTCGTCATGTGCTCACTCCGCTGCGGCAATAGTCAGGTCGGACAGGCGCTGGAACCGTTCGACATTATCCGCCTCGTTCATCACCCCGGCCGTGAGACACACGAAGGTAAGATCGAGTTTCGGATCCACCCAGAACAGGGCACTACCGGCGCCGGCGTGTCCGAAGGTGCGTGGGGAGGAGAGTGTCCCGAACTGATGGTGGCAGATGGCGTCACCGCGCAGCGAGAACCCCAGGCCTATGTAGGCGGGGTAGGGCGCCCAACCTCGAGACAGGGCGAGCTGTTTGTAGAGTTCGTTTGGCCGATCGCCCGTGCGGTTGAGCGTCGCCTGATCGAGTAACGCCGGTGACAACACGCGGACACCCTCGAGGACGCCGCCCTGGCGCAACATTTCTGCAAATCGCAGCAGATCCCCCGTGGTCGATACCGCGCCGACCCACGGCATCTGTGCGTCTGGTTCTTCAAAGGCACCGTTGGGACCCAGGTTACTGTGCCCCGGATGATCGATCGGCATGGGGTCGATGAAGTGGGGCACGACGTGTCGCGACTTCAGGTCGGCACGCACGCCGATGGCGGTATCTTTGAGCTTCAGGGGCGCGAGAATCTCGTCGATGACGATCTGACGGTATGAGCGCTGTCGCGTATCGATCCGACGGATCGCTTCTCCGATCAGAGCGTGCGCGGCCATGGGCGAGTAGGTCACGCGCTCGCCGGGGATGGTCTCGCAGTGGACGTTTTCGCAGATCGCCGTAATGATTTCCGGCAACTGGTCGATGTACATACCGGGTCGGGGCGTAAACACCGCCGGCAGGCCCGAACTGTGGGTGAGCAGGTGGTAGAACGTGATCGTCTCACGCAAGCCACCGCCAAACTCGGGAATGACGGCCGACACTCGCGTCGTCAAGGCCAACTCGCCGCTTTCGATCGCCTTGAAAAGCAGGACGTTGGTGAACGCCTTGGTGACAGAAAAGATGCTGAACACGGCACTTTTCTCCAGGGCGCGCCGGCCGCCGCGATCGGCATGTCCCAACGCCTCGAACAGGCCGACTCTGCCGTGACGCGCCACTGCAATCACCGCGCCGAAGTAGCGACGCTTGCCGATATCTCCCTCGATCGCGGCTTTCAGCTTCAGCAGTCGTGCTGTTGACAGGCCGGCACCGGTATCCGCCATTTCGACAACCCCCTCTGGCCGCAACTGCGCGTGCGCCGACACTCAGTTTATACGAGAGTATAAACTCAGCCCGTGGCTGTCAATGACTGCCGCCGCTCCCGCCCGCCTCACGACTCCGCGAAAGGCGCGGCATTCACACCGTTCATCAGGAAATGCAGGATCCAGCTCGAGGCGACTGGCTCGC
>DATBCZ010000240.1:0-5731 GCA_036270175.1 Steroidobacteraceae bacterium
GCCGCACCCCGGGCACGCCTCATCGCCTCAGATCTGGCGGCAATCGCCTTAGACTCGCTGGCAAAGGTCTTTATCCGAGCGAGGGTGGTACCCTTGCCACCTCTTTCGCCGGTCGCCGTGCGGCACCGACTGGAGCTCACCATGCACATCAAACGCACTGTCGCCTTGGCGTCACCTCTCCGGAAAACATCGATGTGGTCCCGTCCAAGTGCGCCGATCTGAGCCTTCTGCTGAATCTCCCGATGCCTAAAGGAAGGGGGTTCTAAGCCGCAGTTTCCAGGACTTCCTTCGACGTTCGGTTCACGCCGACCCTTCTCGAAGTGTCGCCCTGGATGGGAGCTCTTTCTCGTGCGACCGGTTCTGGCGCCGGAAGCTCGTCAGCTTGCGACGTTGCCGCGAGCAAGCCCGCGACACTCACCGGTTGTTCCCTGACCCATCCCGCACGAGCGAGCAGCGATTGCGCAGCCGGCCAGGCGGCGGCCGCCCGGCTTGGATGGATGAGATTCTGATCCGCGATGGCGGCCAGGAAGGCGGAATACACATCGCGCTGCACGACACCGGATCCATCGCCCAACACGTGCCAGCGCTCGCTCAAACGCTTCTTCGTGCAGGTTCCGGTGCAGTGATCGTACTGCGAGAGTTTCAAGGCCTGTGTGTTGAGTTCTCGAAATTCGCCGCCAGCTCTTTCAGCCTTACGACGCAGTTTGAGCATCAACGAGCCTACCGCTTTGACTTGCGTCGACCTGCCGAATCTCTTCTGGAAGGCCGTGTAGTTCAACTTTTCGGTCTGGATCCGATTGCCCAGGCCCAGAATGCCATTCGACAATCGCCCGTGACTGCGGGCGCGGCGCTTCTGCACCACACGCTCGGTCTCTGACAGCCGAGCATTGAGTTTGAGATAGCCCCGGGAGCGGACGGTGATCTTGGCACCGGACTTGAAAGTACCGTCTGCATGGTAGCAATGCGGATTAGTCGTGCGCCGCGAGCGATCCATCGCGCGCTGCAGGCGCCGGGTTGCCGCCCAGGGCTGTTGCACCTCTGGGGCCAACGGCACGAGCGCCGCAGCGCGATCGGATACGACGGCGAGGGTGGAAGGCCCCACATCAAGACCCACCGTCGCATCTTTGACCGTGTGGTACTTCTGTGGCGAGAAGCCTTCCTGCGCCAACTGCACGAACCAGCGTCGTCTGCCTTTGACCTGGCGCCAAACGATACGGGCGAACTTCGTGCGGCGTGCCAAGGCACATTCCAGCCAAGGGTCGTTGCGCAGCTGGGGCAGCTTCGCGCGCAGCCGCAACGCACCCCACTCGAGGCACCCGCTGCGCGGATTCCAGTAAATGCCCGAATCCGCACTCTTGCCCTGCAGCGAGTGCAGCGGTCGCCCTTTGCCTTTGAAGCGCGGCCGACCACGTTTGCCGAAGGCGTACATGTCCAGGGCTGAAAAGGCCTGTTGCGCGATGACCTGACATTCGTGCGCACCCACTCTCGCATCCGTGCGCGTCCGGCCGTCGTTCCACTTCGCCTCATTCTTGCAGCGGGTGCCGAAAGCGGAAATCGCAGCGGAGGTGAACCCCGCCGCGGCGCGGGCGGCGGTGAACGCGGCCGCGCGCTCCTTGTTAGGCTTCCGATCCTTCATCCTGGGCATCGCACACGCCTGTGCCCAGGTGAGTCCTTCGCGCATGCGCTTGAGGCGGCACAACCCCTCGCCCAGGCAGGCGTTGTAGAGTTGTCGTCCGAGCTCCAGGCGCACACCCATTTCGCGCGCGTCCGCCCGAGTCACACTCAGGGGTAGCTCGACGATGAAAGTGGGAGTGGTCTTGCGCGCCATGCTCAGACGTGTTTCTGGTTTTCGATGTACTGTTTCAACATGGCCCGCGGCGCGCCGCCCACGGTGGAGACGAGGTAACTGTGAGTCCACAGTGTGGGGAGTCGTCGCTTCAGAAAAGCAAAATCCCGTCGCAGCTCGTGAGAGCTGCTTGCCTTGATCTCCTTCACCAACCGATGAACGCCGAATTGCGGATCCACATCCACCAACAGGTGAACGTGATCTGGCATCACTTCCAGCTCGATCAACTGTGCGTTGCGAACCTCGCATACCCGCGCGATGATCTTCTTCAGCCGCTCGTCCGCGCCGTCCACCAACACCGATCTGCGGTATTTAGGGCACCACACGATGTGGAATTTGCACGAGAACACGACGTTTCGATTGCTGCGGAATTGACTGGTCATATACACAGTATATAACAGGGATATATATACTGCCAGCCAAGGCCTCGATTCTAAAGCGTACGGACAGCGCGAACCCCATGGCTGGCTGGCGCGCTGAGGATTTCGGTCACCGCCGCCACTTCCTGCTCGGCCCGCCCGCCAGGAACAACCGGGCCGGCGACCGCCCCAACGGGAATCAGCGCCGGCTGATCCCGCTCCAGCGACACACAGGACCCCGGGTACGACGAGTCGATCGTCAGGGTCAGCCCATGTAACTTCGCCACTGCGGCCACGAGACTGAGTCCCAACCCGCTCCCGGGTGTATGCCGGCTTTTCTCGAGGCGGTGGAAACGACGCAACACCGCCTCGCGCTCCTGGACCGGAATCCCCGGCCCATTGTCGGACACCGCCACTCCGATCCGCCCCTTGTAGCAATAGGTTCGCACCCCGACGCAGCCGCCCGCCGGACTGAATTTGACGGCGTTATCGACGAGGTTGCTGATCGCCTCGAACATGAGGCTCGGGTCACCCGACATCTGGGCAAGCGAGGGCACATCCGTATCGAACGACAGCAACACGCCGCGCTCCTCGGCCACCGGCGCGTGAAATTCAACTACATCCGCGGCAATCCGCCCGAGGTCGATTCGCGTGAACCCCGCGCGGCGCGCCCCATCTTCGACCTCCGCGATGCGCAGAAGCGCGCTGAAGGTGCCCAGTACCGACTTCGTATCCGCTATCGCCGCATCCACCGCCCGGGCGTAGTCCTCGGTCGACGTGGTCCGGCGCCGTGCACGCTCGAGGCCACCTAACAGTCGTGTAAGCGGTGTACGCAAATCATGCGCAATGTCGTCGGTAACGCCCTTCACCTCGCGCATGAGGCGTTCGATGTCGTCCATCATGCCGTTGACGAGATGAACGAGCCGATCGAGATCGCCGGCACCCCGCCGGGTGGGTAGACGCTCGGCCAGATCGCCCGTTACGATGCGCTCTACCGCGCCCGTGATCCCGCTGATCTGCCGTACGGCCCCGAGACCGGTAATCACGGCTCCGGCAATACCGATGGCAAACACCATGATGCCGCCCCACGCCATCGCGTCGAGCAACAGGTGTTTGAACCCGGATATCTCATTGACGTTGTAGCTCAGGATGAGCACGTCATTGTTGGCGAGCCGATAGCCCACCCCACGAAACGGGGCGTCTTTGCCGTTCCTCTGCAGTTTGTATTCGAAGTATTTCCCGGACGGCACCGGCCGCTGCGGGAGGGCCCGCAGATTTCCAGCGATGTAGCGACCCGACGAGTCGAAGAGACCGAAGGGACGCCACCCGTCCGGATCGCGCTCGGCGTGCGTCGTCAGACGCTGCACCATTTCGCCCGGACTCGCCAGGTAGACTACTGAATCGCGCTGGATCCAGTGATCCACCGAACTGTTGAGATACGACGTTGCCTGCCAGTACAGAAACCCGAAAAACACCATCGTCGCGACACCGAACAGTGCCAGGAACAGCACCGACAATCGGAAGCTCGTCGTACGGGGTAGATCAGTCAGGCGCACGCAGGATGTATCCGGAGCCGCGCACGGTATGGATCATCGACGGCAGACCGCCCTCATCGAGCTTCCTGCGCAGCTTCCCCATGTGCACATCGATGACGTTGGTCGTCTGATCGTAGCGATACGACCAGACCTCCTCGAAGAGCATGGTGCGCGTGATGACCTGCCCGGGATGGCGCAGCAGGTATTCGAGCAGGCGGTACTCGCGCGGCAGCAGGTCGATCAGCCGCCCGCCCCGCCGCACCTCCCGCTTGAGGAGATCCACCTCCAGATCGCCGACCCGCAGCATGGTCTCGCGGTCTGGGACGCTGCGACGGCGCAACAGGACCTCGATCCGCGCCGTGAGCTCGAGTGATTCAAAAGGCTTCGTCAGGTAATCGTCACCGCCCGCGCGCAGCCCACGGACACGCTCGTCCACCGCCGACAGGGCGCTCAAGATGAGCACGGGTGCATCGACACGCAGGCCCCGCAAGGTCGACAGGACGGTCAGCCCATCGATCCCACCAGGCAGCATCCGGTCCAGCACAATCGCTGAATACCGGTCTGCGACGGCGCGATCCAGGGCGTCCTGCCCGGTGTGCGCGCACTCCACCTCAAAGCCATGGTCACCCAGGGCCGCCGCGATTTCCGCAGCGGTCTGAGGGTCGTCTTCGACGACCAGGACTCTCGTCATATCTCCTCCTAGGTTGCACCGGAATGCATCATACCCCGGAGGAAATGGCGAATTACGCGGTCTTGAGGTCCATCCCCTTGATCGGCAGCTTGCGCACGCGCTTCCCCGTCGCCGCGAACACTGCATTCGCCAGAGCCGGCAGCACCGGCGGCAGCGCCGGCTCACCCAGCCCCGTGGGCGGGAATGCCGTGGGCAGGAAGTGCACTTCCACCGGAGGCGCCTGATACATACGCAATAACGGGAATTCGTGGAAGTTCGTCGCCGTTGCCTGCCCGTTCTCAATATTGATGGCCAGACCCAGGGCCTGGCCCAGGCCGTCCAGGACGCCACCCTGCACCTGATTCAAGGCGCCGCTCGGGTTGATGATCGGGCTGCCGACGTCGGCGACCACCCAGACCTTGTCCACCCGCACCGACCCCTGCGCATCGACGGTCGCCTTAACGACCTCCGCGAAGTAACCGAGATGACAGTAGTAGCACCCGAAACCCAGCCCGGTGCGCGGACCCGCCGGCAGACCCTTGTCGGGGCTGCCGTGGCGAGCCATCGCCCGCAACGCACTCTTATCCCAGCCCGACTTTTCCCGAACCGCCTCGATCACCCCGCGCATACGCCCCGTATCGAAAGGAGGCATCGGCCCGAAGGGCCCGGTCGGCGTCGGGATGGAGCGCGGCTCACCCAAGATATCGAGTTGGAACTTGATCGGGTCCTGCTTGGACGCGAAGGCCACCTCGTCGAGGAATCCCTGGAACGCATACGCCAGCCCGTTGCTGCCCGGAGCGCGCATCGGCCCGGTCGGCTGCGCGAACGGCATGGACGACATGGCGAGCTCGAGATTCGGCACGAAGCGCGCCGGAAACTCGGTCGGCGAGAAGGTCGCGCTGTCATTGAACTTGTCGCCAATGCCGAAGGTGACGAGGTGATCCCGGAAGGCGACCAGCTTGCCCTGCGCGTCGACGCCGGCGCTGAAGTTATGAAAACCGGCGGGCCGGTACATGTCGTGTTGCAGATCCTGCCTGCGATCCCACAACAGCTTCACCGGCGCACCCGCCATCTTGGAGATCATCACACTCTGGACGATGAAGTCGCTCGCCAGGCGGCGACCAAACCCACCGCCGCAGCGAGTGACATGGATGGTGACAGCCTCCGGCGGAATTCCCAACGTCTTGGCAACCAACGTGCGTCCCGCACCCGGATTCTGTGTGGGCGCCCAGATTTCGACCTTACCGTCGGTGACGCTTGCCGTGCAGTTCTGCGGCTCGAGCGGTGAATGCGACATGATCGGATAGAAGTAAGCCGCCTC
>DATBCZ010000241.1:0-10757 GCA_036270175.1 Steroidobacteraceae bacterium
GGTATTCAACTCGACCAACACCGCGCCGTTCTTGGCCTCGTCGCCCGATTTGAAGTTGACCGCGCGCACCAGCCCGGCGACCTCGGTGGTCACCGTTACGCCGCGAAAAGCGCGCATGGTGCCGACAGCCGTGATCTCCGGTTGCCAATCCGAGAATGCCACCACCGTCGTCGAAACCGTCTGGTTCTTCGGAGCGTTCTCCGCTTTGAACTTGGCGATAAACTGTGGCTTGAGGATCAGATTGAAGTAGCCCAACGCGCCCAGCAGTACCACTGCCGCGCCTAACACGATGATCAGACGCCAACGCATCACGCTGCTCACTGCTTGGTCACCTTCTCTTCTTGATCTTTGCGATTCCACCAGCCGCCGCCCAGCGCCTGATACAGCGCGGCGGAATCGGCATAGCGGGCGGCCTCGGCCAGCACACGGTTCTGGCGAGCCTGGGAATATTGACGCTCGGCAATCAAAAGCTGCACGTGGCTGACCCCACCGGCGGCGAACTGCTTCTTCGTGATCTCGAGCGACTTGCCCGCGAGATCCTCCGCAGCCGCCTCGGCGCGCAGATTGCGCGCATCAGCTTCGAGCGCACGCAGCGTATCGGCGACGTCCTGCATGGCGGCCAACACTGTCTGGCGATACTGCGCAGCGGCGTTATCGAGGTCGGCCAGTGCCGCGCGACGTTTGTGAATCAACTCGCCACCGTGAAAGAGCGGCTGGGTCAGGGACGCGCCGGCGCTCCAGGTGCCCGTACCTCCGGTAAATAGATTTCCGGCGCTCAGTGCATCCGAGCCGATGGCTCCGGTCAGATTCACTTGTGGGAACAGGTTGGCCGTGGCTACGCCCACATTGGCCGTGGCCTGATGCAACGTGGCTTCCGCGGCCTGCACATCGGGGCGCTGGCGGAGCAGCTTCGCCGGCACGCTGACCGGCAGCTCGGTCGGCAATGAGAAATGCTCGAGATCGAATTCCGGGGTGCTCGTGTCGGGGGTCTTTCCGGAGAGCACCGCGAGCCGGTGTTGCGCTTGCGCGAGCGCCTTCTCGAGGGCCGGCAGGGTGGCCTCGGTCTGCGCCAATTGCGTGCTCTGCGAGAGCACATCCGAGCGCGAGGCGCCGCCGGCGGCGAACTGCCGCTGCACGACCTTCAGCTGGTCCCGCTCACTGGCGACGATATCCTGCACTGCCGCGATCTGGGCCCGCAGCGATGCGACATTGATCGCGGTCGTAACAACGTTCCCGGTCAAGGACAGGTTGGCGGCTTCCAGCTCCCAGCGCTGATAGTCCGATTGTGCCTGCAAGGCCTCGAGCTGCCGCCGGGAAGCACCAAAGATGTCGAGCCGGTACGAGACATTCACGGTCGCGCTGACCAGGGTGAAAATGCTCGAGCCAAATTGGGGCGCGCCAAACGTGGCGCCGGAAGTCTTTTGACGTGTGCCCGAGAACGAGCCATCCGCCGCTGGCAGGAGCAGTGCGCCGCGCTCGGCGAAATAGTTCTCCTGCGCCGACCGCAACACCGCCTTGGCGGAGTCGATCGTGGGACTGTCACGCAACGATTGCCGCACCAGTCCGTCGAGAGGCTCGGATTGAAACAGGGCCCACCAGTCTGCGGGAATGTCTCGATCCGACACGAAGGTCTGTGCAGCGCCGGCGGTGCCGGGAGCATCCGCGGTGGCCTGGGGCTGTTCGCCCTGGGTGTAGTGTTCGGTCGCCGGCGGCGCGGGCGAGTGGAAGTTCGGCCCCAGCGCGCACGCCGTTAGCGCAGCGGAAATCGCCACGCAAAACAAGGTGTTGCGCGCCCCAAGGGCACGGCTCGGATCGCTAGATGACATGCTTGAAGCCCGTTAACCGGGGGCGCAACCGCTATGGCGTAAGGGTGCCTGGCCACAAACAAGCCGGCACATTCGGTAACAGTGAGCCCTGATGCGGGACACTTTAACAGCCCGGATGGGATCCCGGATCACCACCCTGCGGTTTTCTGAGTAATTTCGTCGCACGGTAGTCCGTTCCGCGCCACATAAGTGCCTTGCTGGTATCGTGCGCCGATGACTGCGATCCAGCCCCCGAAGTCGGACGCCGTGCTTGGCGTCACCGATCTTTGTAAAAGTTATCCACACCTCACAGCAGTCGACCAAGTCTCCTTCGCGGTTCAGCGCAATGAGATCGTCGGCCTCCTCGGGCCCAACGGCGCCGGCAAGACCACGACAATCAACATGATACTCGGGGTCCTGGCCCCGACATCAGGCGCCATAAGAATCGCCGGCATCGACATCGCGAAGCGCCGCTCGCAGGCGCTGGCCCACACGAATTTCGCGGCCGTTTACGCGACCTTGCCCGGCAATCTCACGGTCACGCAGAACCTGCGCTTCTTCGGCCTGATCTACGCCATCTCCGATCTCACCCGCCGGATCGAGACGCTGCTCGAAAAGTTCGACCTGCACGCGCTGCGCGACACCCGCTGCGGTGTGCTGTCCTCCGGCGAGCAGACGCGAGTCGCGCTCGCCAAAGCGCTGCTGAACCGGCCGGAGTTGTTGTTGCTCGACGAGCCCACCGCCTCCCTCGACCCTTCCGCGGCCCAGATCATACGCGGGCAGATCCGAGAGCTCGCCCGCGAAGAAAACTGCGGCATTCTCTGGACGTCCCACAACATGTACGAAGTCGAGGAAGTCTGCGATCGGGTGCTGTTCCTGTCGCATGGGAAAATTCTATTGGAAGGCGATCCGCGCGCGCTGCCTGCCCAGCACGGCGCGCACTCGCTCGAGGAATTGTTCATACAGCTCGCCCGCGAGCCGCTGCATACGGCCGAAGGGCGGCATCAGTGAGGCTACGTCCGATCGCAGGCATTCTGCTCAGACAGCTCTATCTCTTCCGCAGCAGCCCGGTGCGCCTGCTGCCGACCTTCGCGTGGGTGGCGATCGACATCGTGGTGTGGGGGTTTCTGACCCGTTATCTGAACACGGTGGCCGGCAACCACATGAATTTCGTCCCAAGCCTGCTGGGAGCGGTGCTGTTCTGGGATTTCTTCACACGCATCATGCAGGGAGTCACCACGGCGTTCTTCGAGGACGTCTGGTCGCGAAACTTCCTGAACCTGTTCGCCACACCGCTTTCGATCTCGGAGTACGTAACGGGCCTCGTTCTGACGAGCGTCGCCACGAGCCTGGTCGCGCTGGGGGTCATGCTCGTCCTGGCTACGCTGGTCTTCGGCCTGTCATTCATCTCTCTGGGCCTGATGCTCATTCCCTTCGTGTTGGTGTTATTTCTGTTCGGCGTGGCGCTGGGAGTCGTGGGCAGCGCGCTGGTGCTGCGGCTCGGGCCGGCTTCGGAGTGGCTGGTGTGGCCCATGCCCGCCCTGCTGTCGCCATTCGTCGGGGTCTACTATCCGCTCGCGACACTCCCGGCCTGGATGCGGGACGTAGGTTATCTGCTGCCGCCGTCCTACGTTTTCGAGGGAATGCGCGAGCTCATCGACGGCAAGCCGTTTTCCGGCGCGAGCCTGTTGCTAGGCTCGGCGCTGGCGATACTGCAGGTGCTGCTGGCCGGTTACTTTTTCGCGCGTGTCTTCCGTTACACGGTGCGGACCGGCCTCCTCGCCCGTTATAGCGCCGAGAGCGTCGGCTAGTACGGGTCCGGCAGCTTGGGGTGGTGTTTGAAAATATCGCGCTCCTGTTTCGTCTCGTTATAGGGGCGATAGAGGGTCGTCGGCTCATCAGGATGTACCGTCAGCGGCCCCCGGACCGAGCCGTGATCCGGCGCCGCCGCCCAACTCGTCTCGTAACGGTTGCGAAACAGCGGGGCGAGATTCGAATGCGCAATCCGCCACAGACCCGCCTCCTTCACGTAATCGACGTAGAACGGCCCCCAGATCCAGCTCGCCGAGGTGGCACTCCCGGCCGCTCCCGGCGAGAGCCAATGACTGCGCGCGGATGAGCCGTCGGCAGCAATCTCGATGTAGGGATTCACCATCATGTGCAGGATGAAAAATCCGGGAATATTCTTGGTCGCCCCGAACGCCTCATAAAGCGCACGCACGCTCGCGAGGCCCCGATATACACCGCTGTCGGAAAACTCCACCGAAACATCGGGGAGATGCTTGGCAAAACACTCTTCGACGATGCGGCCGTACTGTTGCGTAAACAGGTAGTGGGCGTACTTCGACTGCAGCTTCTGGATCTCGAGCTGGTCCTCGAGCCGTTGCACTCGGGCGAGCAACGTTGCGATAACCTGGGCCTGGTCGGCGGGCGAAGGGTTCGACATGCCTACACTCCTGACGTTTACATGCGCAGTACGGCCTTGACCGTCGTCCCGTGCTCGCAATCGGCGAATGCCCGGGCGATCTCCTGGAACGGGTAAAAGCGGATGAGCCGGTCGAAGGGCAAACGCCCCTGGCGGTAATACTCGATCAACAGCGGAATGAACATCGCCGGTGAGCTGTCGCCACCGATGATCCCGCGCAACGTGCGTCCGCCGGCGAGAATCTGAAACATGTCCGGCGTCCAGGGTGACAGCGGCGCACCGACGAAGCCGGCCATTCCCCGCGGCGCGAGGCTTTCCATCGCCTGCGCGAAGATCGCCGGCGAGCGTGTTGTATTGAAAGTGAAATCGACGCCGTATCGCGTTCGCTCCTTGATGACCTGTGCCGCGTTACCGGCGGAGGCGTCGATCGAGTCGGTGGCCCCCAACTCCATGGCAAGCGCGAGGCGCGCCGGAACCACGTCGACGGCGATGATGCGGGTCGCGCCCACGATTTTCGCGGCCATCACGGCACTCAGTCCAACCGCTCCAGTACCGAAGACCGCAATGGACTGTCCCGGACGAACTTCGAGTGAGTTGATTACGGCTCCCGCCCCGGTCATGACTCCGCATGCCAACGGTCCCATGATTTCGAGCGGCAGATCCGAAGGCGCCAGCACCGCGCTGCCTTCATCCGCAAGCGCGTGGGTCGCGAAGGAGGACTGACCGAAGAAACGCGCGTTGATCGGCGAACCGCCCTGGCTCAGCGGAGTACTGCCGTCGGGTCGGCGGCCTCCGAAATTCCGGGGCAGCACCTCGTAGCAATAGCTGTGGGCATTTTGCCGACAACTGGGACATTCGCCGCAGAAGTTCGCGCTCAAGATCACCGGATCGCCGGGCGCGAGCCGTGTCACTCCAGAACCGACGCGCTCGACAATTCCCGCGCCCTCGTGCCCGAGCACTATCGGCTTCGGGCTCCGATCGCGCTCGTGGACATTGATGTCCGTATGGCAAATACCTGTTGCGACCATCCGCACCAGGATTTCACCCGCGCGCGGCTCTTCGAGATCGAGCGTTTCCAATTCGGGCGGGCGAGTTGCGTCCCGTGAAACCGCCGCCTGCACCTTCACGTCACATACCGCCCGGTCGTGAGCGTATTCTCAGACACCCACATACCATGGAACGTTGAGCGGACACGCACCGGCAGTGTCAGCATCGCGATCGGACCGGCCGCGATATCACTCGCGTTCAGTATCGCGAGATCACTGTGATTCTCGGCGAGACGATTCACTATCACGAGCAGATATCCCTCACCTTCCGGCGCGCCAGGCCGCACGACGAAGTTAGGCTCATGCACGCCGCAGTTCACGCCCGGAGCCCACGTGGTTACCGCTCCCGTCTGGTGATCGAAGCGGGCGATCGCTCCCAGGCCCATCTCCCCCGCCCGGGCTGTGGGCGAGCGGCAGATGCCGTAGCCATAACGATAGGGTTTTCCCATGAAGCGGTCATCGCACTTCGGCATCTCGGTGGGCATTGGCGCCAGCAACTTCGCCTCGTAGCCATCATGGTTCCCGGCGAGATCGAAGGTGAGACGGGTCAGCTGCGGCGGCGATCCCCTGAATGGCGAGCCGTCGTAACTCGGAAAGAAGTCGAAACAGTTGCCGTTATAAAGACACAGGTCCAGATGCAGCAGCGAGCCTTCGTTGAAGGCGTTCATCATGTGGCCCGCGCTGACGGCAGGGCCCTGGAACCAGCGTACCTCCTTGGCAGTACCCCACCGCGGCAGGACCGCGAAATGGCTGCGTTTGTCGGGATGCCACTGATAGAACGGGCCGCCCTGCTTGAGGACGCTCATATCGGTGATGAGCGGAAAGAACGGCACAATGACGTGGGAATCGGTCACCGCGAAGTCGTGCACCATGCCGGGATAAGGCATGTTGAACCACGTCTCGTGGACGATATTGCCGCCCTCGGCCGCGATGTAGAAGACGATGTCGGTCGTACCATCGCCGCGCGCCTGGTATGAAAATGTGAGCAGCTCGTTCGTGTGATAGTCGAGTTTCGGGTGCGCGGTGAGACTCACCGCACTCACGTCGCCCTCGTAACGCCACTCGCCGCGAGTCGCCAGGGTCTCGGGATCCAACTCGATCGGCAGCGAGTCCTCCTTCAGCGCCAGCAACTTGCGGCCATGCCACACAATGTTGGTGTTTGCCGTCCCCATGTTTCTTCCGGCGACGCTCGGATCGTTCGTGTAGCGGTTGCGATAACGGCCGAACAGCGAGCGGCGCGCCTGCTCCTGGAGGCGGAACCTCTCGTTGCGTACCCAGCGGCTGCGATAGTCGACATGACCGTTCTCGAAGCGGAACAGATGTGCCATGCCTTCGCCATCGATGAACACATCCTCCTGCGCCATCGAGGGATACTGGCGGTCCGGCCCGCAGCGATATAAAACACCCTTCAGATCGCTCGGCACCTGGCCGTGCACCAGCCGGAGATCACGAACGTCGGATTCGAGGCGCAGCGGCGCGCCCCAGCCCTGGTAAAGCGGAATGTCGGGAAACACCGTGTCCATGAACTAAACCCCCTCGAGCTCAAGACGTACGGATCACCCTGCTCATACTTGACGAGTTTCGATGGCAAATCAATGATCGACGCCGGCCGCGACTATGAGGCGGTGATCGGAAGGCGCGGGAATGGGAAAGGGCTCTTCCCGGGCGCATAATTCTGCGCGCGGCCGAATTTTGCGGGGGTACATCGATGAAGAAGATCTCTGAGCTGTTCAACGTCACCGGTTACGGAGCTGTCGTGACCGGCGGGGCGAGCGGAATCGGGCTAGCCCTCACCGAGGCCCTCGCGGCCAACGGCGCGCGTGTCACCATGCTCGACGTTCATCCGCAGCGTATCGAGAACGAGACGAAGCGGCTCCGCGAAGCAGGGTTGGATGTTCGAGGAAAGACCGTCGACGTTACGGATCACAAGGCGCTCGACGCTGCGGTCGATGAAGCCGCCCGGGAATACGGACGTCTCGATGTCGTATGTGCGAACGCGGGTATCGACTCGGGCCCGGGGTACGTCGGCTCGTGGGTTGGATCGCAAAGACAGCGCAACCCGGAGGGCGCACTCGAAAGCTACGGCGATGAGCGCTGGAACCGGGTCATCGACATCAATCTCAACGGCGTCTTCGCGACCGTACGCGCCGCGGCCAGACATATGAAGCCGCGCAAGTCAGGGCGCATCATCGTCACGACGTCGCTCGCCGCCACGCACGTGGAGCCCGCGATCGGCTCGGCCTACATGGCGGCCAAGGCGGGAGCCGCGCATTTCATGCGCAGTGCCGCGCTGGAACTGGCGGCCTATAACATCACTGTCAATGCCATCGCGCCGGGCTTCATTATCACCAACATCGGCGGCGGGCATGCGCACAACCCGGAGACGCAGAAGGCGGTGAGTAAGGTCATCCCCATGCATCGCGTCGGGTTTCCCGAGGACCTGGAGGGGCTGGCGTTGTTTTTCGCTTCGCCCGGTTCTGCCTACATCACCGGGCAGGAAGTTATTATCGACGGCGGCTGGGGCCTTGGAACCGCTGATTAGCAGCGCATCCGACCGGGCCGCCGCGATCCACGACGGCGCCCCGGCCGGCGTCGCGTCCTAACGCGAGCCCCACACCTCGTCCGCAACCTCCACGACCAACGCCAGTTTCCGCCACTGGTCGTTCTCCGACAGCAGGTTGCCGTGATGAGTGCTGGCGAACCCGCACTGCGGAGAGATGCATAGGTTCTCCAGCGGCACATACTTCGACGCCACGTCGATACTGCGCTTGAGCGCGTCTTTGCTCTCGATCTGACCCAGCTTGGTGGTCACGAGTCCGAGCACGACTTTTTTGTTCTTCGGCAACAACCGCAGTGGCTCGAAGCTCCCGGAGCGCTCGTTGTCGAACTCCATGAAAAACCCGTCGACATCGCAGGAGAACATCGCTTCGGCGATGTCCTCGTAGCCGCCCTGCGTAGCGGACGAACTCTTGAAATTGCCGTGACAGGTATGGATGGTGACCGCGAGATCGACCGGGCGACCTTTCAGAGCCGCATTGATGGTATCGGCGTAACGGCGCGGGAGCGCCTTGGGGTCATCACCGTTGGCACGGCAACTCTCGCGGAATTTCTCGTCACCGAGATAGGCGAAAGCGACATCATCGAGTTGCAGGTATTTGCAGCCCGCCGCGCTGAAAGACGCCAGCGCTTTACGATAGGTTGTGGCGGCATCGGTCCAGAAGGCATCGATGTCGGGATAGACCTCGCTGGAGACTCCCTTCCGTCCGGCCCTCATATGCAACATCGAGGGTGAGGGAATGGTCTGCTTAGGCGTACGCTGCGCCACAGACTGCAGGAACTTGAAATCATCGACCATGACCGGGCTCGCATAGTCGAGTTTTCCGACCACGGTCGCGATAGGCGGCTGCTCCTCTGTGCCGACGAACTTGGGGCCGGCCATCTGTTTGATCTCGACACCCTGCAGCTGGCGCAGGAAGTCGATGTGCCAGTAGTCGCGCCGAAACTCTCCGTCGGTCACCGACTTCAAGCCGATCGACTCCTGGCGCGCGACGGCAGCACGGATCGCCTCGTCTTCGTGTTTGCGAAGCTGCTCGGCGTTGATCTCACCGCTCTTGAAGCGGGCGCGCGCATCGACGAGCGCTTGAGGGCGAAGCAGGCTACCGACCTGGTCGGCACGGAAAGGGGGACGGTTCACGATAGTTTCCTCAGTCTGGTCAATGTTCTTATGCCACTTTCTGTGCGGCCTGCAGGTTCATCACCGCCACCGTACATCCCACCGCGAAAATCGGAATCGGTGCATAGAACCACAGCTCGCCTGTATGCCCTTCGGCAGCGCCGGCCAGCGCGATGAAAGTGCGGATTTCCAGCCCACCCTGCCCGGCCTCGCGCCAGGTCTCCTCGTCCTCGTAGGCGATGAGCTCCTCGCGGCGATTGGCGAGGAATTTCTCCAGGAAGGCCCGGTCCCAGGGCTCGTTGATCCGGCCCGAGTCCGGCGTAGCCGGCCAGTGGGAAATGCCCCCCGTACCGATCACCGCGATTCGCTCAGGACGAGCCTCACAGGCCCGCTTCAGCGCCCGGCCGAACTCATAGCAACGCCGCAGCGGGATGAGCGGCGGCCCCTGACAGTTGATGTTGACCGGGATGATGGGCAGGTCGGCGCGCGGTGTCAGGAAATGCAGCGGCACCATGATGCCATGGTCGAACTTCCACTCCTGCGCATACGCGACATCGACGTCATTCATGAGGTCCTGGATGATCTCCAAGGACAGCGCGGGTACCCCCGGAAAGCGCGCGTGTTTGATTCCGAGCCACGCCTCGTCCTCGATCGGCCCCTCGTAATGCTCACCCATGCCGACACAGATTGCCGGCATGTTGTTCATGAAGAAATTGGCGAAGTGCTCGGCGCCGATGACAACGAGCACGTCCGGCCGCGCGGCCTCCAGGGCCTGTCGCATGCGATCGTACGCGGCGTAGAAGGCGTCCCGGACCACCGGATCAGCGCGATCCTTACGACCCGTGATGCCGGGCGCGTGGCTGCAGACCCCGGCGAATACCAGGCTCATGACTCGCACTCCATTCCAGCGCACCCCGCGAGCCTCATCGACCCGGCGAAATGCGCGACGCCCATCGCCCCGGCGAAACGCCCGACGCTCATCGCCCCGCCGCCCGCGTATACAAGCCGGCTCTCACCGGCCCGTACCTGCGCTCTCCCTCGCGCATCGCCTCCATGTAGGCATTCCACTCAAACCCGCGCAGGGCCGCGTAGTGCATGAGAATCTGCCCATTGACGCCCATCACGTAGAGCAGGCCGATATCGGGATCGCGCAGCGCGGCCTGCTCCTCTGCGGTGAGCTCGTAGTCCGCCAGCAGCGACTCAAACTCCTCGTCAAACCGACGTCGCACAGCCGGATCCCGGTTGAGTTGAAACATCAGCTTCTGAACGTTGTAAAGACTCATATCTTCATTCCCCCCGCCGCTTGCGCGCCCGGGTGGCTGTCTTCTGGCTCGAGATGTCTTCCAGAGAATCCTGCAATTCCTGCAGTAGGGTGAACAGTTGTGTCACCCGCTCGACCCCGAAACGCTCCGCGATCTGCGCATAGATCCGCTCTGAATCCGGCGCATGAGTGCTGATGAGCCGCAATCCCTTGGGCTCGAGACTCACCACGCTGCGCCGCAAATCCGAATCCAGTTGTTTGCGGCTGACCAGCTGGCGCTTTTCCATGTCGGGAAGGATGCGTGACAGACTGGGTCCCAGCAGGAAGGTGGCTTCAGCGAGTTCCGTAACCTCCATCGACCCAGCGTGAGCCAGCGCGCGCAAGATGCGCCACTGCTGTTCTGTTACACCACGGCTGCGCAGCCCCGGCCGAAAGAGACACATCACAGCTTCACGCGTACGCAACAGCGCCATCGGAAGTGACTCGGAGAAGGCGCGCATGGGCAACGCCTTTCGCGCTACCGGTACGCCGGCCGCTGAATCGTCCG
>DATBCZ010000242.1:0-13049 GCA_036270175.1 Steroidobacteraceae bacterium
GCGAGCGGTTGGCTCAAATTCCGATGAGTTAGCGGGGAGCCCGCCGACCGGCAGGCTCCCCGATTACCGTAAGACGCTCTCAGCGAGCCGTCGGTACCTGACCTGTCACACAGCCGAGGGGCTCGCCGAAGCCGTCTGTCGCACGTGCCTCCAGGAAGACTTCCCTGCCATCGAGCGCCACTTCGGTGTAGCGCCGGAGCGCTTCGCCGATTACCTTGCACTCACGGGCGACGATTGCGACAACATTCCGGGCGTCCCGGGCGTCGGCCACAAGACGGCATCATCGCTGATGAAGGCGTTCGATTCGCTCGACGACCTCTACGCCAATCTCCCCCGCGTGTTGGGTCTGAAGTTACGTGGCGCGCGCACGCTGAGTGATCGCCTGCGCGAGCATCGCGAGTCGGTGTTTCTCGCGCGGAAGCTCACGCACATCACGTGTGACATGCAACTCGGAGTCGATGTGGAGGGCCTGCGCCGCCGCCGGCCCGACGCGCCGGCGCTAACCGACCTTTACGACAGGCTCGGTTTCGGGCCCTTCCTGCGCCGGCAGGGCGAGCGGTTGGCTCAAATTCCGATGAGTTAGCGGGGAGCCCGCCGACCGGCAGGCTCCCCGATTACCGTAAGACGCTCTCAGCGAGCCGTCGGTACCTGACCTGTCACACAGCCGAGGGGCTCGCCGAAGCCGTCCGTCGCACGTGCCTCCAGAAAGACTTCCCTGCCATCGAGTGCCTGCGTGTCGATGCGGACGAGATGGCTTCCGTCAGGTTGCAGTCGCGAGGTGTAGCGCGAAGCGGGAAGCTCGCGTTTCTCGGCGTCGGCCGCAATAACCTGCCGGTCCCGCGAGACACCAGGCACGCGCAACACCGCGAAGCGTGTGTCCGGCGCCAGGCGCAGAGCGGTGCAATCACCCGCGCCGCGAGTCGCCGCCGGCACGTTGAAAAATGCGGTCTGTGTCGAGTCGAGGTTGGGAGTCTGGGACTGATGGCCGAACCAACCGCCCGCCGTACCCAGTACTCCACCCACCACGAGGGAGGCAGCCATGCGCCAGCCGGCCGCTGCGTAACCAACTCCCGGGCGGCCGGTTCCGGTGTGAAGATTGCGACCGAGAACGGCCGGTGCGCGCGTGGGGCGTGCCCGGGACGGCAAGTTGACCTTGATGGCGCGCCAGCTCTCGACATCGTCGATGCACTCTGTGCAACCCATCATGTGCAGCTCGAAAGCTTCGAGCGTGCGTTCATCCAGCCCATCCGCCACGTAGGCGGCGGCTGTTTGTTTAGCCTTGAACTGTGCGTGATCCATGGTTCTCCCTACCCATGCGTCGAGTGTGCGGAAGCCGACTGGCCCGCGTTAGGGTCACCGAGCGTGAGCCCGGCCTTCCGTAGAATGTCGCCAAAGCGCTGTCGTGCACGCCACAAAACCTGATTGAACTGCATGTCTGTCAATTGCAAGGACTCCCGAATAGCCGTACGCGGCTCCTCGTGGAGATAGAACCGCTCGAGCACTTCACGATCGCGTTGTACCGGCAGATGATCCATCAGATCCCGCACGTGCTTGGCCAGTTGCTCATGGTCGAGACGCTCTTCCAACGAGAGTGCTTCGTCCTTGAGGTTGGTCAGGAGCTCACGATCGTTCTCATGACGATGGGACAGTTCCCCACGCCAGTAGGCAGTCGCGAGCTTGCATGCTGTGCGGTATAGGTAACCTCCGAGATTGCCCGGATCATCCAGGCCCTCAGTGCGGATTTTCTTGATCGCCTGTAAAAAAGTACGCTGTAGCAAATCGTCGGCTGCATCACGATCGATGCGTCTATGGTGGAATACCTGTAGCAAGGGCCGCCGATATCTCAGGTAAAGTTGATTTTGTAGCTCGCTGCGCTCCGCGACGGCCTCCACGAGCGAGAAATCGCTACTCTCGTCACGGTCCAGCGCCTTCCCGATGCTGGTCTCGCTCTGCTCGTCAGGTGCTTCGATGTAAGTCATGGACGTGCTTCCCGGTGCGCTTCTGGCTGACGACAGACGCTTGCGGAGCGGTGCTCCGTCGCGAGGACACAAGCGTCGGCCAACGGAACACCTTCCAGATAAGGTGGCCGTGAGCCCGGCTTTGAATGGCGCGCCGTTTTCGACATTCGCCCTTCTACGACCCCCGCCAGAAACTCGTCTGGGCTGAATTTAGCATAGCGCGGGCTCGACCAGATGCCGGCCAATAAGCCCGCCAGGATAGCCGTGGAATTGGAACTGCCCTGCTCAAGCCGGTACTGTGCCGGCGACCGGCCCGCACCAATGACACAGGCGCTGGGCGATCCTAGATTCAGTCCAGGCGGCGCCGGACTGGTACCCGGGGAGATCTCGTCGTCGTTCCCAATAGGGATGGCTCGGACGATGCGACGAAAGTCGTAGGCGGCAGGGTAACCGGTCACAGGCTCGCCCTTATTCGGGACACTGGCCACCACGATCGCCGCCACTGGGGAATTCGACCGATCGGCGATCTCACGAAACGCAGCATCCAGCTCTGGAGTTGTCACACTCCAGTGTGCGCTGAAACTCAATATCCGTGCGCCCATGCGGGTCGCATATTCCAAAGCCCGTACCAGCCTCGCCGGGTCGACCTTGGTCGCTTCCCCGTCACAACCCACGATCCGCACGATCATGACTCGCGCGCCGTCCGAGCCTGGCGCGGCGATTCCGACATGATTGTTGCGTTCGGCGGCCACCAGGCTCGCCATGAGGGTGCCGTGACTCACCGTGTCGCGGCAGGCCCCCTTGGGGGAGACATCGGGACTGTTGTCTACAAAGTCCCAACCATGCAGATCATCAACATAGCCGTTGCCGTCGTCGTCCACTCCAGCCTTGCCGTGCGCTTCGGCAGCGTTCGTCCACAACTTGTTGCGCAGATCCTCGTGATCGATCCACGCGCCATCGTCGAAGACGGCCACAGTGACCGGTTCGGCCCTCTTGTGAGCACTCCAGGCGAGCGAGCCGGCGACATAATCAACCCACCACAGGTTGCCCGCGTGATAGGCGCAGTCGTTAGTCTTGGGGTCGTCGACCGGAGTGGCCGGCAAAAGTGTGGAGCAAACGAGCGGCTGGCACGGAAATCCGGAAGGGTCCTGTGCAATCACCGGTGCAGTCGCGCTGCCCAGGATCGCCAGGCACAACCTCGCACTGTAGCCGCGCCATTCCATGCGCCAATTGTAGAGTTGACGCTCTTTGGAAACAGGGCTTTCGCCAGGGCGTCCACTGCCCGGGCCCCTTGGACTATCGCGTTTTCACCGGTTCTCTTGGGGCTCGCCTGCGCGAGCCCCTGGAAGACTCGTGAGCGTTGCCAGGCTCAGCTGCGACTGCTGATCACACCGTTGTCATCGAGGCTGATATTGGAGCCGGCGCTAGCCGACTGCAGCACGATGATGGCTGACTTATCGCCCGTCGCGGCACGCGGGAAAATCAGGACATGCTCCAACTGCCCATGGATTTTCACCAGCCCGTACCAGTGCTCCTGCGCGTAGTAGGGCTCGGCCGTTTGGACATAACCTGACATGGCCAGGAAGGGTGACGAGCTGGCCGAGGCCGTCTCGGAGCCCGCCACGCATTCGAAATCCGCCGGCACGGTCGTCATGGCGGTGCCCGCCCGGTATTCGAGCTTCACACCGTTCCACGCGCTGTTCCATTGCTGCCCTGCAGCGTTAATCGTTTGGAGGGTGTAGGTACCGTCAGCGGCCGGCTGGCTGGCGATTTTGAACTGAAGTCCAGCCTGAACGCGCGCAGCGGGTCCCGCGTGGGCCTCGGTGCAGTTTGCCGTGACCGTCCACTGGCTGAAGAAGTACTGGGGGACATCGGCGGCACGGGCGGGCGCGGTGGCCGCGAGGCCGACGATGAGACATTGCGTTGCGGCAAAAGCGGTCAGCGAGAACTTACGGGTCATGGGAAGGCTCCTCGGGGAAGTTAAATGCGGGAACGAAATCCGCACCTGAACACTGCGGCGAGGAGCCGGCTTATCTCATCAAGGCCGTCCGTAGCTGCTGCGGCCGTCCTGGCCTTTTCGCACTTCCATTGCGCTAGATCGAGCTATCGGGCCAACCGTACAGCGAGAAGGCAGCCCACTCATAAGTCTTGCCGGCGGCGGCGCTCTCGAGTTGCGTCTTGCGCAACGCTGCCGAGGCGCTCAGGCGGTCGACCAGCAGGTACTTGTAAAAACGTTGCATAAAAGTAGCCGTAATCTGGTCGTCAACCCGCCAGTAGCTCGCCAGGACGGCGGCCGACCCGGCCTGCAGAAAAGCCTGCGCCGGGCCTAGAACCCCTTCGCCCGGCAACAGGCGGCCGCGCGAGGTCTCGCAGGCGCTCAGGACCACCAGCTTCGAACTCAACTTCAGGCCGAGGATGTCCAACAAACCGAAAGTCGACGCGGGCGCATCGGCAGGTGATTCGGGGGTGAGTGCTAAAGCAGACAACCGCGGACGTTGGGCATCGATCCGCGCATGAGTCGCGATATGGAGCAGGTCGACGTCGGCGTCAGCTACCTTGCGAAGCGCGCTCGGCACGGCTGCACACCCGACTAGAGTCTCGATTCGACTGGCGGGCCGCGATTCGCGGGCAATCCTCGCGATCCCGGTGACCTCCACCCGGGTACCGGGCAGACGAGGCAGCGACTCCGTCCACCCGGACAGGGCACGATCGAGCGGCCCTGTCCGCTCCTTGGCCGACGCTGTCTCTACATCGATACATTCGCGGCGCCAGTCCGAAACCCGGAAAACCGGGTCGCCGATTAAGGCGATGCGCGGCATCTCACTATGTAGAGAGGCGGCATGGTGTACGTGTGTGAGAAACAAAGCGGACGGAATGACGGCGGTTTCAGCGTGCTGCAGTAGTAACTGTTGGGCAGGGTCCGCGGCCCATGGGAGAACTGACAACGGAACGGTATGCAAGGCGTCGTCGGGGATGAAGACGATCCGGCCTCCCGCGAGATACGGAGTGATCGGCCAAAGTACGAGCCGCCCGAGTTTTTGAGCGGCGGCGCGCACCTCGTCCGCCGGCGCTTCGGTGTCGCGCAGGAGATCGCGGAGCTCTGCGGTCGCTTGGGCTATCTCACGGCTGTCGCCGAGGTGCACGACCCGGGCGTGATTCCCCGTGATGACGAACG
This sequence comes from Steroidobacteraceae bacterium, assembly GCA_036270175.1. Classification (GTDB taxonomy): domain Bacteria; phylum Pseudomonadota; class Gammaproteobacteria; order Steroidobacterales; family Steroidobacteraceae; genus 13-2-20CM-66-19. Next base: position 5,134 of record DATBCZ010000242.1, read on the forward strand.
CGAGCATCTCTTTCGGGCCGCTCGCATATTCGACCAAAGTTGCATCGAGTTGCTTGAGTGTGCGTCCGAGCGCCTCACGATCGAAAGGATCGCTGGCGGCGCCTTCGTGCACGGCAAGTTGGTCGATGTCGTCGATCAGGCCGGGGCGCTGTTGCCCAGCTCCGCTCGTTGCCTTGAGGCTGGCGACGTCACTCAACAGACGCTGATATTTCGTCGCTGATGGTGCATCGAGAGACGTAGAGGCATCTTGGGTCTGCTGATTGAGCGCGTAGCGAAGGCTGCGTGCCCGGCCGCGCTCGGAAGCTTCGAATGCCAGCCACACCGTCGAGTCGTCCGGGGCCTGTTGTGAGGCGAACATGTCGGTGAGCTCGGCGAACACGGTGTGTTGACTGCCGAGAAAGGTGGCGCGTTGTTCTCCGTTGAGCTCGTCGATGGGTACGGCCTCGATGAGATCGGCTGCCACCTGCAGCACCCGTATCGCCTTCGCAGACTCTCCAGAGCCACGGTAGCCCGCGGCGATCAGGCGCAGGGACGTGATGGTGCTTTCGATATCTCCGCGCGTGATGCTCAAGTCGAGTGCTTGATAGGAGCCCTGCAGGCTCTGTGCTGCTTTCCCGGCCAGCAGCATAGATTTAACCAACCCAAGCTGCGCGACACTCCGGTGCTCGTACCCAGGCGGCAGATTGGCCGCATCGGCAATCTGTATCCCTCGAGTAAATGCGGTCCGCGCTGCGGCGGCGTCATTGCGCTCCAGATACGCAGCTCCCCGCGCATTCGCCAGTCGAAGCTGGCCCCGCGAGTCCGATACGTAGAGCTGCGCCGCGTCGAGGCAACTCCAGACTTCCCCGAGAGCACCCGTCAGCATCGCTGCGTTACCCAGCGAAAGAACGGAATTGAATACGACGATCTTTGATTCCGTCGTGAGAGGCGCCGGATCCACCGGGCGCGCGCAGGGATGCTGTATTACGGCGTCACTGGACTCGCGTGCGTCCCGTCGCGCTGAATCCAACGCCAACACCGGATCGCCGGTGTTTGGCAGCCCGCGAGCGGCCGTAGCAGCCAGCAAGCCCGAGCAGGTGAAAGAGGCGGCCCGCGCGAGATCGTTCTCGGCATCCGCGAGATTGCCGATGTGGACGAGCAGGTTTCCAGCCCGTACCAGGCTACGCCGCACCCCCAGGCAGTCGCCGAGTTGCGCATAAGCGCGCATAGCCGCTGTCTGCGAACGCTCGCTGGCGCTGAACAGGCCGATGATCCCTTGCACGCGCCCCAAGTTGTTCCAGATATCCGCGGTGAGTTTTGTATCCAACCCGGCAGGCAGAAGTCGCAGCGCATCCGTGAAGGTCGAAAGAGCGGAGGAGTAGTTCTTGTCCTCCTCGGCGAATATCCCCAGATTCTGACTCGCCGCCGCGTAACAGTCCCAGTCCCGCAGGGCGCGACAGTTCTCGGCGGCCTCGGCAAAACGTTGGCGCGCCAGCGCTGGCGCATCCCGCTCGTATTCGAGGAAACCCGTCAGGATGTCGAGCCGTGGCAGTTCACGCGCGCCGTACTCGACCTCATTCTCGAGGCGTCGGGCCGCCTCCAGCCAGCGACGCACCTCCGGTGCCACGACGACGATGTCGAGTCCAGGCATATCGAGCAGCGCCTTGCCCTGCAGTTCGGCGAGTTCGCCGAGCAAGGCGGGATTCACTGACTCGCCGTAACCCGCCAACGCGTCACCTCCCAGTGCGTAGGCGTCTCTTTTCCGATCGAACCGCAGGTAGGCGAGCTCTGCCATCGCATGGCGCGCCATGGCCGCCTCTCGCCGCAACCCCAGGGAGTCGAACGCGCGTGCGGCGCTCAGGTAGCGACTAAAGGCGGTATCCCAGTCAGTTGCCCAGGTGGCGCGACCCGCCGCGGCGAAGGCGAGTTCCGCTTGGATGCGCAACCTGTCTGAAGATGGGATCAGGTCCGCCGAGACACAGATCTCGCCACGGATATCGGGTGAGTCCTCGACGTGAACTTCGACTTCGACGTGTCCGGCGCGGCTGACGTTTGCCGCCAATACAACCGTTCCGAGCCTGTCGATGGGCGAAGCCGAGGTGCTCGCGTTGGCGCTGGGTGACCTGACCGGCGCGCCGCCACCAACTGCCCCACCAGCCGCCGCGCCACTCAAGAAGCTGACGGTTGAAATACCACGCTCTTCCACCCCGACCCGCAGCAAGCCGTCGCCGGGCGAAGTGAGGTGCAGTGCGACTTCGTGGGAACTGTCGATCGGCCGGCACTCACGCGCCAATACAGACTGAAGGTGCCCGGGCGCAGCGGCACCCGGTTCGCAGGCGAAGAGCAGCAGGCCGAAGAGGGCGATACCGGGCCATCGCTCTTCGTCACCGGCCCTGCGGCGCAAGCGCCAACGCCCCATCAGTCCCACCCCTGCGGCTCCCGCGGCATATTCGGCTATGCTTCGCTGCATAGCGCTCATGTCTTCGAGGGAAACACCATGGCGAATAAGAATATCGTGTCGGTACTGCTGGAGGAGCGCTCCTTTGCGCCGCCGCCCAAATTTACCCAGCAGGCCCGGCTCAAGCCGGCCGACGTCGAGAAGCTTAGAGAGCACGCGGCGAAAGATCACGTCGGGTTCTGGGGTGAGCTGGCACGCAAGGAGCTCCACTGGCAGACGCCGTTCACTGTAACTCTGGACGATTCGAAAGCGCCAAATTATCGATGGTTTACCGACGGTAGGCTGAACGTTTCGTACAACTGTCTCGACGTGCATCTGGCCGAGAACGGTGACAAGACTGCGTTGATATTCGAGGGGGAACCAGGCGACGTACGTCGCGTCAGCTATCGCGAGCTGCATACTGATGTGTGCCGGTTCGCGAATGCGCTCAAGGCTCAAGGGATTGGCCACGGTGACCGGGTGGTCATCTACATGCCGCTCGTCCCGGAAGTCGTCGTTGCCATGCACGCGTGCAACCGGATCGGCGCCATCCATTCGGTCGTGTTCGGCGGCTTTTCTGCGCTCGCGCTCAAGGACAGGATCGAGGACACCGGCGCGAAGCTCGTGATTACCGCCGACGGTGGCTGGCGTGGTGGTCACGTCATCGAGCTCAAGGCCGCCACCGACAAGGCCCTGGCCAGTGGCTGTTCGAGCGTGGAGCGCGTCATCGTGTATCGGCGGACTGACAAGCCCGTGGCCATGGATCCGAATCGCGACCTGTGGTGGCACGACGTCGTGGCTGGGACGTCCTCGGAGTGTGAGCCCGAGTGGGTCGAGGCGGAACATCCGCTGTTCCTTTTGTATACATCCGGCTCGACCGGCAAGCCGAAAGGCATTCAGCACTCCACGGGTGGATATCTCCTCGGCGCGAAGGTGACGTCGCAGTGGGTATTCGATCTCCGTGCGGACGATGTGTATTGGTGTACCGCCGATGTCGGTTGGGTTACCGGCCATAGCTACGTTGCGTACGGCCCGCTCGCGGCTGGAGCGACTGTGGTGTTGTACGAAGGTGGTCCCGTGTTTCCCGACGGCGGACGTTTCTGGAAGATCTGCCAGGATCACGGTGTGTCCGTTTTTTACACGGCACCCACTGCTATCCGGGCCCTCATGAAGCTCGGGGACGAGCTGCCGGCGCGGTACGATCTGTCGCGGCTCCGCCTGCTCGGCAGTGTTGGTGAGCCCATCAACCCCGAGGCGTGGATGTGGTATCAGAAGGTGATCGGCGGGGAGCGCTGCCCGATCGTCGATACCTGGTGGCAGACGGAGACCGGCTCGATTCTCATCTCGCCCCTGCCGGGTGCGACGGCCACGAAGCCGGGATCGTGCACACAGCCCCTGCCGGGTATCGATGTCGACATCGTCGACGATCACGGCAAGCCGGTGAAAGGCGCCAACGCCGGTGGCTATCTCGTCATCAGGAAACCCTGGCCTTCCATGCTGCGCACGTTATGGCGGGATAACGACCGTTATATCTCCGCCTACTGGGAGAAATTCAAACAGGGTTACTACGTCGCCGGCGATAGCGCTCATCGCGACAAGGACGGGTACTACTGGATCATGGGGCGCATCGACGATGTGCTCAATGTCGCCGGACACCGTCTCGGCACCATGGAGGTCGAGTCGGCGCTCGTCGCGCACCCGCGTGTAGCGGAAGCCGCGGTCGTCGGCAAGCCACACGAGATCAAAGGCGAGTCGGTGTTTGCGTTTGTTGTGTTCCGCGGGGAGCGGCCGACCGGCGACACCAGCGCGCTCGTGAAGGAGTTGCGCGACTGGGTCGCGGAGCAACTCGGCGCGATCGCGCGGCCGGACGACATCCGCTTCGCCGACAATCTGCCCAAGACGCGTTCGGGGAAGATCATGCGGCGGCTTCTGAAAGCGGTCGCGCGCGGCGAGGAGATCACGCAGGACGTGTCGACGCTTGAGAATCCCGCGATTCTGGATCAGTTGCGTGGTGCCGATGCCGGGGCACCCACCGCGGTGCCCAAGGCGAAGGGTCGGATGCCGAAGTCGAACGGTAAGGCGAAGAAGACTACAAAGCGCGCGGCTGCGACCGTGACTCCAAAGAAAGCCGTCAAGAAGGTTGCGAAGAAGCCGTCCGTAAAGGCACTCCGCAAATCTCCCAAAAAGGCTGTCAGGAAATCCAGAAAGCCGGTACCAAAGCGCGCAGTAAAGCGGCCTTTGCGCGGTCGCGGCGGCTAATGCGGGGTTTTGGCCCGTTTCCCACAATAAATCAGTCTGGTGTTGGTGCGAAGCGCTTCGGTAGGATCATTTGCAACGATCGCGGGATCGACGAGCTGTGAATACCGGAGGGAGCGATGGCCAGGACCCGAGACTGTGCGAAAGGACGGAATGTTGCGGTTGCATACCTGAATGTGTTGATCGACGATGCGGACGAGGAGGAGCTGACCGCTGCGTTGGGCCGCATCGCGCGCGCCTCGGGTGGCCCGAAACTGGTGGAGAAGGTCGAGCTCAATGCGCCCAGCTTCTATCGCACACTCTGCCGGCGCGGTAACCCGGAGCTGAAGAGTGTCGCCGCCCTGTTGAAAGCAATGGGCATCCGCCTGGCGTTGCAGCCGCTGGGCGAGCGGAAACCGATGCAACACCTACCCAATCGCGACGCTGAAGACGTGGCTTATTACACCGACGCCGAAGTCCACCTGGATGGGACGACGCCTCCCTGAAAGCCCCACGTGGGCATGGAACTTGCGAAATTCGCCATTGGACTACACGGAAAAGGGGCATTCATGGGCCAGGTCATTCATGTCGCGTTCGGCACGGAGCGTGAGTGGGAGCAGACGCACGCGAAGACGGTCGACGGCCTAGTCGCGATCGGCACGCTGTTCGGCGACGACGAGGCGCTGATGCGGGCGAAAGCGGATTGCGTCTATCACATCCTGCGACAGATCGTGGAGGAGGTCCCCTCCGTGCAGATCACCACGAAAATGCCGGAAAATCTGTCCGCCGAGCAATTGGAGCTGTTGACCGGCGCCATCAAGGAAGCGGCCCTGAAAGGGATCGAGATCGCGATGACCCACTCCGTGCAGGTGTTGATGAGCTCGATCTACGACCTGTGCACGTCGAAGCTGCACGCCCGTCCGTCCTGACAGGAGCACTCAGACCCTTTCCACAACTTACGGCCCCGCGACCAGCCTGACGTTGTACGACACCGTTACGTCGGCCCCGACCCATTCCGTCGACTTCCAGTCGCCCTGGCCGACCCCGTAATCGAGTCTGTGCACCGTGGTCTTTCCGGTCAGGTATCCGACCGAATGACCCTGCTCATTTGCAATGCGGAGCGTGAACAGCACATGTTGGTCGCGCGTTACGCCCCGGAGCGTCAGCTTGCCGAGGGCGTCGAAGCCCGCCGCGGTCTTCGTGATTTGTGTCGCGGTAAAGTGCGCCTGCGGGAATTTCGCGACACTGAACAAGTCAGTGCCGCGCAGCGTGTCATCGCGCTCTTTGTCACCACTGTCCATGGTAGTCATGTCGACCGTGACATCCAGCTTACTTGCGGCGGACCCATCCGCGGCCGCATCGAGCGCTACCGGGAATTTCGCGAACTTTCCAGTGTTCGTAGCCCCTGCCTGCACGAAGGTGAATTGGAGGGAGCTCTTGGCGGGGTCCGCCGAGAAGTGGACACCCGCCGGCCCGTCCGCGAAAGCGGTTGTCGAGAGGAGCGCAGTCGCGAGCGCCAAGCGCAAGCCCAGTCTTGATTCGGTCATGGAGGTAATCCTTCAGCGATTCTTTGTGAAAGGCAGCATCCGCCGCAGGACGTCGTCCTTCAGCAGAAAGTGGTGCTTCAGCGCCGCCGCTACGTGCAGGAACACAACGGTGTAGAGCGCCCACTGCAGGGTCTGGTGCGTAGTCAACATGACGTCATATAGCGACTTGTTCTTGGGAACGAGATCCGGAAGTTGAACAGACCCGAACCAGCTCTTCGGGAAGAACCCAAACCAGGCCACCGGGAACCCACGCGCTGAGGACATCATCCATCCGGAGAGCGGCATGGCGAACAGCAGGATGTACAACGTGGCGTGCGTGAAACTCGCTAGAACGCGCTCGTATGGCTTGAGTGTACCCGGCAAAAGCGGTGTCGGGTTCGCCCAGCGCCACAGCAGCCGTAGGACCGCCAGCGCCATGATGGTGATGCCGATGGACTTGTGCCATGCCAACGGGCCGATCTTCTTCACTGGAGGCAGATCCTCGGCCATGCTCGCCACCGTAACTTGTACGATGAGCAACACAACGATGAGCCAATGAAGGAATTGCGAGACGTGGCCCCAACGGACGGTAGTGTTTCGGATAGTCATAGCACCCAGCTTATGCGTGTGAGCACCAGTTGCAAAATCTTCTTACCGTACAGTTTCTTCCCGCACGGCTCTCTTTTGGCTGCGGTGCTTCTTACCACGTGCCTCGCGGGATGTCCGACACCGCCGCGCGCACCCGCTCCGCCAGCCGGGCGGTCCGCGCCGTTACCGCCCCCCCTGCCGACACGTGAGGGGCGCCCGTATGACATCGCCTCGAGCGACTCGCTGCTAACAATACAGGCTTTTCGCGGCGGTGCGCTTGCCAAGGCCGGCCACAATCATGTCATCGCCTCGCATGCCTTGCGCGGTACCTTTTATGTGCCCGCCGATCTGGCACGTACGACCTTTGAGGTCCATATGCCGGTGACGGAGCTCACCGTCGACGAGGCCGTGCTGCGAGCAAAGGAGAGCCCGGACGAGTTCCCACCCGATATTCCGGACTCGGCGAAGGACGGAACGCGCCGGAACATGCTCAGCGGAGCACTGCTCGACGGGGAACACTACCCGGAGATCGTGCTGCGATCTGAACGTCTCGAGCAAGCTCCCGACGGAGCCGGTACGCAATGGACCGCACACGTGCAGGTTACCGTGCGAGACCGTACGAGCTCAGTTGTCGTACCTGTGCACTACGAACAGCATGACGATCAGATCGTTGTCTCTGGTGAGTTCCCGCTCAAACAGACCAATCTCGGCCTCACGCCTTTCAGCGCATTGCTGGGGGCGTTGCAGGTCGTCGACGAGATGAAGATTCGGTTTCGCATCGTCGCCCAGGCGGCGACGACACAAATCGGGCACTGATCGGGCGCGGCCTATCGCAGGCCCATCTCCGCCAACAGCTCGTCGGCCTTGTACACCTTGCGCAGCCCCTCGAGCATGATCGCCGGGTGCACCGCAACCGAGCGATTCAACTCCGGGTCGAACCAATAGGAGCCGGCGATCGAATGGATGTTGCCGTCGAACATCAATCCGACCAGCCGGCCTTGCGCATCCAGCAGCGGGCTGCCCGAGTTGCCCCCGACAATGTCGTTGCTGGTGGCGAGGTTGAATTTCGTTGCCAGGTCGAGCTGTCCTTTGGCGGCGAGCCAGCTCTCCGGAACCTTGAAAGGCTCCTGCCCCGTGGCACGCGTGTAGAA
>DATBCZ010000243.1:0-14494 GCA_036270175.1 Steroidobacteraceae bacterium
CAATGACTCGAAGTCGCCAGAGGCGCTTCTGAGCGGGTCCGCCAAATATGGCGGCGACGTTGCCCGGTTTAAAGGGCGCGCGAGTTTAGCGGCACTTCCGGCCGGCCTCAAGGGGGTTTCGAGGGTCGCTTGACACGGGGCTCAGCCCCAGGTCCCGCCAGGGGCCGCAAGGTGCGCCTTTGGCGTTTCCTTATCCACAGAAGCTGTGGATAACTCTGTGGATGACGCTCCCGCGCGGCACCCTATTTCGCGGCCAGATTGCATATTTGTTACCTTGGTCAAAAAATGACCAGCCCTTTTAGCCCTTATTTCTCAATGGGTTACGAGCACATCATTGTGCTACATGGTCGGTTTAGCGCGTAATTCGCTCATTCTCCAACGTGCGACCCACGGCCTGTGAATAAAGCCCGTGCCGCCGGGGCCGCGGAGTCTCAAGACGCGGTTGACAATCCAAAAGGGCCGGCCATTTGCGCGCTTTTGCCGACTGTCTCGCTGACAAAAGTGAGCAGTAGCTCATTGAGGAACCGTAGACCCTGTGGGCTCGGGCGCAAGCGTGCTCCCGACCTCAGCAGCAGACCACGCTCCACTAGCGACGCGATCTGGCGGTCAACCGCGTCCCAGGCGAGTCCGGTCCGCTCCGAAAAGAGCGCCGCGTCGAAACCGTCCACGAGCCGCAATGCGTTCAACATGAACTCGAAGGGCAACTGATCCTGCGGGACCGGGCTTCGTGTCACCACCGCGGGAACGGACGCGAGATAGCGCCTGGGCTCGCGCAACTGCAGCGTCCGGACAAGGGGCTCGGAGGCTCCTGGGAAGCTCAACTTGCCATGAGCGCCGGCGCCCACACCCAGGTAGTCGCCAAACGTCCAGTAGTTCAGATTGTGGCGACATTGCCTGCCCGGCCGCGCATACGCGGAGACCTCGTAGTGCTCGAAGCCAGCGTCCGTCAGCCGCAGAATACATTCGCCCAGCATTTCGGCCGCCAGGTCGTCTTCCGGTAACTCCGGCGGCTGCGCTGCGAACACCGTCCCTGCCTCGAGGGTGAGTTGGTAGTGCGATAGGTGCGCCGGCTCCAGGGCCAGCGCCTCCTGCAGGTCGCGCACAGCGCCCTCAACGTCCTGCCCCGGCAGGGCGTACATGAGGTCGAGGTTGAAATTGTCGAGGCCCGCGGCGTGCAATTCGGTCGCCGCGCGCCGCGTTTCGTCGGGTGAATGAATCCGGCCGAGTGCCTCGAGGCGCCGGGCATCGAAGCTCTGCGCGCCTAACGACACCCGCGTGAGTCCGGCCGCCCGATAGTCCCCGAACCTGCCGCGCTCGATTGCCCCAGGGTTGGCTTCCATCGTCACCTCGAGGTCAAAGGCCAGCGTGAGATGCCGGCGCGCCGCCGCCAGCACCCGTCCAATAGCGTCGGGTGAGAACAGGCTCGGCGTGCCGCCGCCGAAGAAGATGCTGACGACCTCCCGACCTTTTACGTCCACCGCCTGCGCTTCCAGATCGCGCTCCAGCGCCTCGACGTAACGACGCTCATCGAGCTCACCGTGCAGCGTGTACGAATTGAAATCGCAATAAGGGCACTTACGCACGCACCAGGGGAAGTGCACGTAGAGCGACAATGGAGGTGGTGAACGCCAGGGCATCCTGTGTACGTTACACCCTGACGTCCAGTCTCGCCGCAGAGGAAGGTTCAGCAGTGGCTATTCAGGTAACACGCGTGGCTCGTGCCCTCGGGGCCCTGGTCGAGGGGATCGACCTTTCGACGGACCTGTCGCAATCCGAAATCGACCGTCTCGGCGAGCTGTTGGTCGAATATCAGATTCTTTTTTTCCGCGACCAGCCGATTACCCCGCAGGCACAGGCTCGTTTCGCGGCGCGCTTCGGCCCGCTTCATGTCCATCCCATTTATCCGGTGCTCCCCGATCTTCCCGAGATCCTGCTGCTCGATACCCACGCGGACTTCCTCCCGGACAACGACAACTGGCACACGGATGTCACGTTCACCGAGACACCGCCGCTCGCCGGGATTCTCGCCGCGAAACGCATTCCTACATCGGGAGGCGACACGCTGTGGTCGAGCTGCTCTGCCGCCTACGAGGCGCTCTCGAAGCCGCTGCGCACTTTTCTCGATGGACTGACGGCGCAACACTCGGTTGCGAAGTCGTTTCCGCCCGAACGCTGGCAGAACGACCCTTCGTTCAAGGAGCGTTATGAACGAGCCGTGGCCAAACATCCTCCAGTCAATCACCCCGTCGTTCGCACCCACCCGGTGAGCGGGCGCAAGGGACTGTTCGTCAACGAGGGATTCACGACACACATCAACGAACTGAGTCCGGGTGAAAGCCGGGCGCTGCTCGATTTTCTTTACGCGCACGCCGGGAGGCCGGAATTTACGGTGCGCTGGCGCTGGAAAGTCGATGACCTCGCGTTCTGGGACAACAGGGTCACGCAACACTACGCGATTGCCGACTATCTCCCGGAACGTCGCACCATGCACCGTGCCACCGTCAACGGGGATAAGCCTTTTTAAGACACTGTCTGAGGGCTCCTGAAGCCGAAACGGCGCCGCACGGCGTGCCCGAGCAACATGACGAGCGCGCTCACGATTCCGAACAGCAGCGACGAGCGCTGGTCGGGGATGAACGCCATGGCCGCCACGATGGCGAGCATCGCCACAATCACGAGCACCGTCAGATAGGGATAGCCCCACATTCGAACACGGAGCCTCGCCGGCGCTTCACGCTCGAGTCGCGCGCGCAGCCGCAACTGCGCGAAAGCGATGAGCACGTAAACGAAAATGGCGACCGTCCCGTAGGAATTCACCAGGAAAGGGAACACGGTGTCGGGCGACACGTAACTCATGATCACGGCGCAGTAGCCGAAGACGGTACCTGTCAGGATCGCTGGGACCGGCACTCCCCGGGAACTCAACCAGGACAATGCCCGCGGCGCATCGCCGCGACGGGAAAGCGCCATCAACATGCGTGACGACCCGAATAGGCCGCTGTTCAGGGCCGAGAGCACCGCCGTGAGGATCACCCCACGCATGATCTCGGCGGCGCCCGGAACACGCAGTTGCCGAAGCGCGCTCACGTAGGGTTGCGCCATCTCAGGGCTGTTCCAAGGCAGGAGGGTTACGACGACGAAGATCGAGCCCACATAGAATACGAGTACGCGGGAAATAACCGTCTGGGCGGCGTGCGCTACGGCTTCTTCGGGCGCCGCGGACTCAGCAGCGGCGACCGTGACGAGTTCCGCGCCGAAGTAGAACCCCGTCGCGGCAACCGCGCCCGTGAGCACGGGGACGATGCCGTTCGGCATGAATCCTCCGTGGCCTGTCAGATTAGTCAGTCCCAGGCTCGGTGCGGGCCACACTCCCAGGATGTAGGCAACTCCCGCGCAGAGGAAGACGAAGATGGCCGCCACCTTGATGGAGGCAAACCAGTATTCGACCTCACCCCACGAGCGCACGGAAAAGAGATTCAGAACGGTGAAGGTCAGTACGAGCCCGAGCGTCAATTCCCACGGTGGGATATCCGGAAACCAGTCGTTCAGCAGCCGCGCTCCGGCGACCGCCTCCATCGCCACGACAATGACCCAGAAGTACCAGTACATCCAACCGGTGAGAAATCCAGCCAGCTCGCCCAGCGCCAGGCGGTTGTATTCGTAGAAGCCCCCGACCGCCGGAAAGGCGGCGGCCATCTCGCCCAACATGCGCATCACGAGCACGACAATGGTGCCGGTGAGGGCGAACGAGAGAACCGCAGCGGGCCCGGCTGACTTGACGACAACGCCGCTGCCGACGAAGAGACCCGCCCCTATGACGCCCCCAAGCGCGATCATCTGTATGTGCCGACGCTGTAGCGTGCGGCTCAAACGTTGAGACTGCTCGGCCGTCATGATGGGCCCGGGAGACTATTCGACGTTCTGGACCTGCTCCCGCATCTGCTCAATGATCACCTTCATGTCAACGGCGCTGCGGGTCGTTTCGAGATCCTGTGACTTCGACGAGAGCGTGTTCGCTTCGCGATTGAGTTCCTGCATGAGGAAGTCGAGACGCCGGCCGGCGGGCTCGCTGCCGTCGATCACTCGGCGGATTTCCACGATGTGGCCCGCAAGGCGATCAAGCTCTTCGTCAACGTCGAGTCGCTGCAGAAGGATGGCCAGCTCCTGTTCCAGGCGTTCCTGGTCGATGTTCGCCTTGAGCTCAGCGAGTCGCTCGTCGAGTCTGGTCCGAACCCTCGTGTGCACCTCGGGAAGCCGGGCGCGCACGTGAGCCACGAGTGCCTCCAATCCGTTGCAACGCTGCTCGAGCAGCTCGCGTAACCGCTGCCCCTCACGGGCACGGGCGGCGACCAGTTCTTCGAGCGTGGTTCCAAACAGCGCATGAGTCACCTTGAGCAACTCGTCGCCATCATCACTCTCATCGCGGATAACGCCCGGCCACCGCAGGACGTCGAGCACGTTCACGGTGTGATTCCCCGGTAAGGTGCGGGAAATATCGCGCACGGTCGCGAGCAGACGTTCCAAGGCCGCCGCGTCCACTTCCAAGGCCGACTCAGCCCCCTGCTCGCGACGATGGGAGATCGAGCAATCGACCTTGCCGCGCTTGATGTCGCGGGCGAGACGCTGGCGCAGCTCACCCTCGGCCGCCCGCAGCTCGTCGGGTAGACGAAAGCCTGACTCCAAAAACCGGTGATTCACGCTGCGCAACTCGCAGACGAGGGCCCCCCAGGATCCTGAGATCTCACGGCGAGCGAAACCGGTCATGCTGGCGATCATGCTGCGATCCTAAGAACGATACGTATTCGTTGCCGCAGGCGCCCGGCCGGGGGTCGCCGACCTTATGTAGTCGAAAGCTACGCTCGTCTGCTGCGGGGTGATATAAAGCGCGACTAAGTCTAACAGATGCATGGAATTCTTCTTGCGGGTCGACTACGCCGACATCAGCCTCCTCGGCGGGCGCGAGGAGAACCAGGACCGCGTCGCGGTTGCGGTCAGCGAACACGCGGCGTTGCTGGTCGTTGTCGACGGCATGGGCGGCCATGCCAATGGCGCCAAGGCTGCCGAGGTCACGCAGCAGGTCATTCTGGACGCCTTCGGCCAAGCGCCCCAGCCCCTCTTCGATCCGATGGGCTTTCTCCATCTGACACTGGGACGCGCTCACGACGAGGTCGTGAAGCTCGGTGCGCAATTACCCATTGAGCAACGTCCGCGAGCCACCTGTGCGGTCTGCCTCGTCCAGCAGGGGGCCGCATGGTGGGCGCATGTTGGCGATAGCAGGCTCTATCACCTGCGGCGCGGCGCGCTGGTGTTTCGGAGCCGCGATCACAGTCACGTGGAGCTCCTGCTGCGCGAGGGGCTCATCACCGCCGAGCAGGCGCAGACACATCCTATGCGCAACTTCGTGGAGTGTTGTCTTGGCGGCGATCCCATCGTCCCCGACATGACGCTCACACGCCGCCGTCCGCTCGAGCCGAACGACGTGCTGCTCGTGTGCACGGATGGATTCTGGGCGGGCGTCAAAGACACGGAAATCGCGAGCGAGGTCGGAGGACCGGGCGCGGCGCTCAAGGAGAAGCTCCTCGAGCTCGCACAACGCGCTGTCACCAGAACCGGCGCCGCAAGCGACAACACTTCCGTCGCCGCGCTGAGGTGGGTTAGCTAGGCTCGGGTGAGCCAAACGTTCGGAGCCTGGCTTAGCAATGCTCGCCTACTGCGGCCGCCCCAGGTCGGCATCTTGCTGCGATCGCTTCCCTTACATAGTCCACGCTATGCGCGGGAAACGATCGCAGCAAGCTGCTCGATCTGGGTCGCCCTCGCTACGGCGATCATTGCTAAGCCAGGCTCCAGCCGAAGCGTTGCGCAATTCATTTGCGGCGCGGGTCGATTCACGCGATCCTCCGTCAAGTATCTCCAGGGGGACAGAAAAGATGGCGAGACCGAGTGGCCGCGCGGCCGATGAGCTGCGGCGTGTGAGTTTTGAGCGTCGCTTCGCGAAGCACGCGGAAGGCTCGGTGCTGATCGAATTCGGCGATACGCAGGTGTTGTGCACGGCCAGCGTGGAGGAGACGATTCCGCCATTCCTGCGAGGCAAGGGCCAGGGATGGGTTACCGCCGAATACGGAATGCTGCCCCGCTCGACCCATACGCGCTCCGCGCGCGAGGCCGCTCGCGGTAAGCAGACCGGCCGCACACAGGAAATCCAGCGTCTCATCGGCCGATCGCTGCGCGCCGTAACCGATCTCAAGGCTCTGGGTGAACGGACCATCACCGTAGATTGCGACGTGCTGCAAGCGGATGGCGGTACCCGTACCGCGTCGATCACTGGAGGTTACGTCGCGCTCGCTCGCGCATGTGAGAGCCTGGTGAAGCGCCGCGCGATTGCTGCGAGTCCATTGCATGGGCAGATCGCCGCCATCTCCGTCGGAATTGTTGGCGGGATTCCGGTGTTGGACCTCGACTACGCCGAAGACTCGAATGCGGAAACTGACATGAACGTCGTCATGAACAATGGCGGGGCGTTTGTTGAGATCCAAGGCACGGCCGAGGGTCACGCCTTTCGCCGTCACGAGCTCGACGCCATGCTGAATCTCGCCGCCAACGGCATCGGGCAACTGTTTGCTTTGCAGCTGCAGGCGCTCGACGGCGCCGGACTGACCTGAGGGCCCTTGCCGGTGAAGCGCGTCGTACTTGCGAGCGGCAATGTTGGAAAACTGCGTGAGATGGGCGCGCTGTTGCTGCCGCTCGGCTTCGATCTCGTCACGCAGAATTCGCTCGGCATCGACTCGGTGGCGGAGACGGGCACGACGTTCATCGAAAATGCCCTGATAAAGGCGCGCCATGCCGCGCGAGTAGCAAAGCTGCCGGCCATCTCCGACGATTCCGGCATCGAAGTCGACGGCCTCGGCGGCCGCCCCGGCGTCTACTCCGCACGCTTCGCCGGTGAAAACGCGACTGATCAGGAAAACCTGAAAAAACTTTTGGCCGAGATGCACGGCGTGCACCCCGAGTTTCGCCAGGCACGCTACCACTGCGTCATCGTGTTTGTTCGCGAAGCCAACGACCCAGACCCGGTCATCGCACACGGCAAGTGGGAGGGCGCGATTGCGCTCGAACCGCGCGGCACCGGCGGCTTCGGCTACGACCCGATCTTCCTGGCCGCCGGTCTGCACAGGACTGCCGCGCAACTGTCTCCCGAAGAAAAGAACAAGATCAGCCACCGGGCGCAGGCGCTGCTGGCGTTGGTTGCAGAGCTGCGCGAAAAGGGTCTCGCGCCCGAGTAACCCGCGCCGCCGGACGATCCCGATTTCCCGCGGTGGGACCCGGCGCACTTCTTCCGCGGCGCGCTTGGTAGTAACTTGCGCCTCCTGTTTCGCTGAATCCGTCGTCGCCTCATTGGAATGAACTCAATATCTGTACCCAATTCGTCGTCGCCACGACGCGGTAAGCTATTTGTCATCGCCGCGCCATCGGGTGCCGGCAAAACCTCGCTCGTGAAAGCGCTGCTCCAGCGGATGCCGGAGCTGCATGTCTCTGTTTCGCATACGACGCGCAACAAGCGGCCGACCGAGGAACATGGTCGGGAGTACTACTTCGTGTCCGTGCCCGAGTTCCAGAGCCTCGTGAGCAGGGGCGAGTTTCTCGAGCACGCCCAGGTATTTGACAACTATTACGGCACGGGCCGGGAGCCGGTCGAGGCGCAGCTGGGCAAGGGGCACGACGTTGTGCTCGAGATCGATTGGCAGGGAGCGCGGCAAGTGCGCAAGGCCCTCCGCGAATGCAAGACGATATTCATCCTGCCCCCGTCGCGGCGCGCGCTCGAAGAGCGCCTGCGCAACCGGGCTACGGACTCCAACGAGGTCATCGAGAGACGGCTGCGGGACGCTGTGGGCGACATGACCCACTCGCGGGAATTCGATTACGTGGTCGTCAATGACGACTTCGAGCATGCGGTGCGTGACCTGATGCGGATCGTCAGCGGGCGAGGCGAAGACTTGCGAGCCGGCAGACCGGAGCTGCAGCCTTTATTGGCCGAGCTTCTTGCCTGACGTGGGGCTGCGGGGCCCGCCACCCACACCCGGCGCAACTGCCCCGCCCGCAGCAGGGCGGCTGGCCTCACTGACCGATTATCGGGTAGACTGGCTGACCTCTCGCGTCCTTAGCGACGCGCCTCCTTTAAAGATTGAGCTATGGCACGAATTACCGTTGAAGACTGCCTGACGAACGTGGAAAACCTGTTCCAGCTGGTGCTGCTGGCCGCGCAACGCGCCCGCCGCCTCGCGAACGGGGCCGAGCCCACGGTCGCCTGGGAAAATGACAAGCCGACCGTCGTCGCCCTGCGTGAGATCGCCGCTGGTAACGTGACCGTCGAGATGCTGCGCGAGCCGGAGCCCCCGGCCGAGCCCGCCGTGCCCGAAATCGAAATGCAGTCGACGTTCCGCGCTCCGCAGTTCGGACTCGGAGACTGAAGCGGGCGGCGTGCCGAACCGCCGCCGGCTGCCATGGACTACGCGTCTTCGCTCCTGGGACTGCTCCCCGGCGGAAGGCGCACTCCCGGATTAAAGGAGCTGCTGGCCGCGGTCGGCAGCTACCTTCCCGCCGAGCAGATTGCCCGCATCCGCGAGGCCGCCGAGTTCGGCGCCTCAGCCCACAAAGGACAGAAGCGACTTTCGGGTGAGCCCTACATTGCTCACCCGGTGGCGGCCGCGTCGATTCTCGCGGACCTCCACCTCGACGCCGACACCATCATCGCGGCGATCCTGCACGACGTCATTGAAGACACACCGACGCCAAAGGATCAGCTAGCGGCGCGCTTCGGCGCGGATGTCGCCGAACTCGTCGACGGCGTCACCAAGCTCGATCAAATCAAGTTCAAGAGCCGCGAAGAGGCTCAGGCGGAGTCATTCCGCAAGATGCTCCTCGCGATGGTGCGCGATCTGCGCGTCATCCTCGTGAAGCTCGCGGATCGCACACACAACATGCGCACGATCGAGGCGATGGCACCCCCGAGACGCCGTGCGATCGCGCGTGAAACGCTCGAGATCTACGCGCCGATCGCCGAGCGCCTGGGTCTCTACAACATGAAGTTGGAACTCGAGGATCTCGGGTTCCACGCGCTGTATCCGCGCCGCTACCTGGTTCTCGAGCGCACGTTGAAGAAAGCGCGCGGCAATCAGAAAGAATTTCTCAAGAAGATCGAGCAACAGCTCAACGCGGGTCTGCTCAAGAACGGCATCCCGGCGCGGGTCGAGACGCGCGAGAAGCATCTGTACAGCATCTACAACAAGATGCGTCGCAAGCGAGCGATCCTCAACGAGATCGTCGACGTGTACGGGATACGGGTGATTGTCGACAAGCCGGATACCTGCTACCGCACGCTGGGCATTGTCCATGCAGTGTTCAAACCGATGCCGGGTCGCTTCAAAGACTACATCGCCATTCCCCGTGTGAACGGCTACCAGTCCCTGCACACCACGCTGTTTGGACCGAACGGCGTACCAATCGAGGTGCAGATACGCACGGAAGACATGCATCGGGTTGCCGAAGCGGGCATTGCCGCGCATTGGAAATACAAAAGCGGCGAGGCCGCGGCCGACTCCATGCAGCAGGCGCGCACGCGCGAGTGGCTCTCCAACCTGGTCGAGTTGCAGGAAGACGGCTCCTCCGAGGAATTCCTCGAGAGTGTCAAAGTCGACCTGTTCCCCGACAAGGTGTACGTGTTCACGCCGAAGGGCACCATCCTGCGCCTGCCGAGTGGCGCTACCGTGGTCGACTTCGCCTACTCGGTACACACTGACATCGGCAATCGTTGTGTCGCGGCGAAAGTGGATCGGCGTCTAACACCCTTGCGTACCGTTCTGCGCAACGGCCAGACCGTGGAGATCATCACGGCGAAGGGTGCGATGCCCAATCCGTCGTGGGTGAACTTTGTCGTCACCGCGAAGGCACGAAACGCAATCCGCCACTATCTGAAGAGCCTGCGCCGGACCGAAGCGATTGCGCTTGGACAACGACTTCTCAACCAGGCGCTCGGTGAATTCCGCGTATCACTCGATGACGTGACTCCCGAGGCGCAGCAAGCCGCACTCGGCGAACTGGGCATGAAGGATCTAGATGAGCTTTACGAGAGAATCGGACTGGGCGAGCGCCTGGCTCCTCTCGTAGCGCGCCGGCTCCTCCCCAGCGCGCAAACTGAGGACGGCACGGGAGCACCCGCTCCACTGGCGATCGCGGGTACGGAAGGACTGCTCGTCACCTACGCCCGTTGTTGCTTCCCGATTCCATACGATCCGATCTTCGCGTTTCTCTCCGCGGGTCGCGGCGTCGTCATCCACCGCGAGAATTGCGTGAACGTGGAGGATTACCGGAAGCATCCCGAAAAATGGCTGCCGGTCAGTTGGCAAACGACCCCCGATCGGCAGTTCAGCTCCGAGATACGCGTCTACGTGGCGAACCGCACGGGAGTACTGGCTGCCGTGGCGGCTGCGATCGCGAGCACCGAGACCAACATCGATCACGTCTCGATCGACGAGCAGGACAGCGACGCTTCGATTTTGACTTTCGAGCTCCGAGTTCACGATAGGAAGCATCTTGCACGTATAGTCCGCGTCATCCGCCGCATGCCGGACGTAACACGCGTTACCCGCACAATCGCCGCACATGCACATGCGCGCAATATGCACGGCGACCCGGTGCGCAGTGACGGGGAGACTGACGAGCAGGACCAGAACGACGAGAATCCCGAATAACCCTTTGACGAGGACCTCAGAAGATGAGCCGCCAGACCATTCACACCAGTCATGCTCCGCAGGCGATCGGCCCCTATTCACAAGCGGTCCGTGCCGGCGATACGGTGTACCTGTCGGGTCAGATTCCTTTCGACCCCGCCACCATGCAGCTCGTTTCGGGCGACATCGAGGCGGAAATTCGCCAGGTGTTCGAAAATCTGAAGGCGGTAGCCGAAGCCTCGGGCGGATCCCTGGCGAATGCAGTGAAGGTGAACGTGTTCCTCACCGATCTGGCGCATTTCGCGAAGGTCAACGAGATCATGGCCACCTACTGCACCCAGCCTTTTCCGGCCCGCGCCGCCGTCGGCGTGGCGCAGCTTCCACGGGGAGCTCGCGTCGAGATCGAGTGCGTCTTGTACCTTGGCTGAAGCCGCTGCCAATCGTCCTGCCGGACCAGCGGAGCAGCGACCGATCACTGCGATGCGCGGCGTCGGGTCTGCGCTCGCGGAAAAGCTGCAACGCCTCGGTGTCACGCAGGTGCAGGATCTCCTGTTCGTGCTGCCTCTCCGCTACGAAGACCGCACGCGCGTGTGGCAGATCGGCGCACTGCTTCCCGGCGTACGTGCCGCCGTGGAAGGAGAGATTCAGCTTACCGAGGTAACCTACCGGAAGAGACGTCAGCTTCTGTGCAGGATTTCTGACGGCTCCGGGTTTCTGACTTTGCGGTTCTTCTACTTCTCGGCCGCGCAACAGAATGGGCTCGTTCGCGGCATGCGGATCCACTGTTTCGGTGAGATTCGCCGTGGACCTTTCGGCTTGGAAATTGTGCACCCGGAATATCGTCGCGTTCGCGACGAGGATTCTGACGTTCCTCCCGAAGAGACACTCACGCCGATATATCCGCTGACCGAAGGCGTGCCGCAAGGTCGGCTGCGCGCGCTCATCACGGAGGCGTTGCGGGAGCTAGATACTTCCGCGGTACGCGACTGGATTCCACCGCATGTGATGGAGCCGTTGGGACTTCCACCGCTGAAGGATGCGCTCACATACATGCATCGGCCACCTCGCGAGGCCGAATTGGCGGAACTCGCAGCGGGCCGTCATCCGGCGCAGCGCAGACTCGCGTTCGAGGAATTACTAGCTCATCACCTGAGCCTCAAGCTCCTCAAACGGGCGGCGAAGACCGAACCCGCGCCCGTGTTGGCCGACCCTGAGGGATTGGAAACACGATTCGTGGAGGCGCTTCCGTTCAGCCTGACAAAAGCGCAGGCGCGCGCATTAAAGGACGTCGACGCCGATCTCGCCGGAAATCGTCCAATGGTACGGCTCGTTCAAGGCGATGTCGGCTGTGGGAAAACCGTGGTGGCGGCCGCCGCGGCGGCGCGGGCGGCCGGCAGCGGGTTGCAGGCTGCCCTGATGGCGCCCACAGAGTTGTTGGCCGAGCAGCATTGGCGAAACTTCAGTAATTGGTTCAAGCCACTCGGACTTACCGTGGCGCTACTGTCGGGTTCGCAGCCCGCGCGGACGCGTCGCAGCGCCTTTGAGGCCATCGCGTCGGGCGAGATTCGGGTCGTCGTCGGGACTCACGCTCTGTTTCAAGAGGGTGTCGATTTCGCCCACCTCGCCCTGGTGATTGTGGACGAGCAGCATCGTTTCGGTGTGCAGCAGCGCCTGCGGCTTCAGGAGAAAGGGCAAAAGCACGGCCGGGTTCCACACCAACTCATCATGACGGCAACGCCGATTCCGCGGACGCTGGCGATGACGGCGTATGCGGATCTCGATATATCGGTTATTGATGAGCTTCCGCCGGGCCGTACGCCCGTCAAGACGGTGGTCATCCCCGAGCAACGCCGCGACGAGGTTGTTTTGCGGATCGTGCAGGCGTGCCGGGAGGGGCGCCAGGCCTATTGGGTCTGCCCGTTGATCGAAGAGTCTGAGGAGTTACGTTCGCAGGCTGCCGAGGAAACTGCGGCGGCGCTCGCGGAGGCCTTACCCGAGGTGAAAGTAGGACTCGTGCACGGACGTATGCCGCCCGCCAAGAAAGACGAGGCAATGCTGGCGTTCAAGGCCGGTAAAATCCAACTCCTGGTCGCCACCACAGTGATCGAGGTCGGCGTCGATGTCCCGAACGCGACATTGATGGCCATCGAGAACGCAGAGCGCATGGGGCTGGCGCAGCTGCACCAGCTTCGCGGACGTGTGGGACGCGGGTCGGAAGCGAGTACGTGCGTACTGTTGTATCGCGCGCCCTTGTCACAGCTGGCGCGCGAGCGTCTGAAAGTCATCCGTGAGACGAACGACGGTTTCGAAATTGCGCGCCGCGATCTCGAGCTGCGGGGCCCCGGTGAGCTGCTCGGCACCCGGCAGACGGGACTTGCGCAACTGCGTGTCGCCGATCTGATGCGGGACGCCGATTTGTTGCCGTGCGTGCAAGAAACGGCGGAGCTGCTCCTCGACTCGCACACGGATACTATTGCGGCACTCGCCGCCCGCTGGATCGGGTCGGGAGAACGTTATGGACGCGTCGGGTAGATGAAAGTCCAGGCGCCTGTCTGACTGCGCGAGGATTGGTCATGGCCGCGGTAACACCAGAGCTCGATCTAAGGGAGCCCAAGCCCCGGGAGGCTCCCTTTTTGTACCGCATGCAGCGGCGCATCGAAGAGTACGCGCTGCTGGCACGGCTCGATCGCCCTATCGGCACCTGGCTGCTCATGTGGCCGGCGCTGTGGGGATTGTGGATCGCGGGGGCGGGGAGGCCGCATCCCAGAGTGCTGTTCGTCTTTGTGGCCGGCGTCTTTGTGATGCGCGCCGCGGGTTGTGTCATCAATGACTATGCTGATCGCAATATCGATCCGCACGTGAGGCGCACGCGGGATCGTCCGCTCGCAGCGCGTCGCGTTTCGCCGCGCGAGGCTTTGTACCTGTTCGCCGTGCTCATCACCGTGGCTCTGTACCTCGTGACGAGGCTCGATATCCTGACGATCGAGCTCGCTTTCATCGGCGCGGCGATGACGGTCTCCTATCCGTTCGTGAAACGGATTTTCCCCATGCCACAGTTGTACCTGGGAATTTCGTTCGGCGGTTGGAGCGTGCCGATGGCCTTCGCGGCAGAGAGCGGCGCGGTACCACGCGTGGCGTGGGTGTTATACATCGCCGCTGTCATGTGGGCTGCGATTTACGACACCATGTACGCTATGGTCGACCGTGAGGACGACCTCAAGATTGGCGTGAAGTCGAGCGCTATTCTGTTCGCTGACATGGACAAACTACTGATCGGCGTGATGCAGGTGATGATGTTGTTCGCCTTGATGCTCGCCGGACGCAGCATGAAGTTCGGGCAGTGGTATGACGCCGGCGTTATCGGTGCTGGCCTGCTCTTCGTTTATCAGCAGTGGCTGATCCGCAAGCGGGAGCCGGCGGGCTGTCTCAAGGCGTTCTTCAACAACCAGTATGTCGGCGCGGTGATCTTCGTCGGCATCATGCTGCAGTATCTGTACGGAAACTAATCACAAAAACCAGCCGTTCCACCGGCGCGTGGGTTTCGCGCTGTCGGGAATCGGGCACGCCGTACGCAACGAGCAAAGCGCCAGGATCCAGGTTGGCGCGTTCGTTCTTGTGGTCATCGCGCTACTGATTCTGCGGCCCGGGCCGTTCTGGTGGGCGTTGGTGATGCTGGCGAGCGCCGGCGTACTCGCCGCGGAGATGTTCAACACCGCCCTCGAGCACCTGGTGGATCATCTGCATCCTGAGATCCATCCGCGGATCGGGGT
>DATBCZ010000244.1:0-13881 GCA_036270175.1 Steroidobacteraceae bacterium
CTAAGGCGAGGTCACCGCTCGAAGGTATCGATAGAAGAACTCGTTACCCTTGTAGAACGACTCGACGCCCAACCGCTCGTCGCGGCCGTGCGCACGCTGGTTGTCCTTGTCAATGTCGATTCCGGTGACGGTGTAGGTTGGCATTCCCGCCGCGCTGGTGAAGACCCCATCCGAGGCGCCGGTGGACATGTTGGGCACAACCTTCAGACCCGGCCAGTTGCTGGCGACCAGGCTCTCCAGCGGCTTCATGATCGCGGGGCTCAGCGGCGGCGGCGGAAAGCCTTTGCGATCCGAGGCTTTGTCCTGCACTTGGCCGTTATCGTCGATGGACCGCACCACGATGCGCTGATCCGCCATCACGCGAATGAGATCCTGCCGCACCTCCTCCGGGGAGTGGCCGGGCAGAATGCGGCAGTTCACCACCGCGGCCGCCCGCTGCGGCAACGCGTTGTTGGCGTGCCCACCCTCCAGTCGGGTCGCCACACACGTCGTGTGCATGATGGAGTGATCGTCCGGGTCCTTTGACAGGCGGGTGATGGCCGCGGGATCCGGGCTGGCGCGCAGAATCGCGCGCATGTCAGCCGACCGCTGGCCGCTTTCGATCGTGGCCATCTGCTGGTAGTAACCGCGGGTGACCGTGTTGAGCTCGAAGGGAAATTCGTATTTCTCCAGCCGGCTCAAGCCCGCGGCGAGCGCGTAGATGGCATTGTCCGGTACCGGCAAAGAGCTGTGACCGCCCGGATTGGTGGTCATCAGCTGATAGTCGCCGTAGACCTTCTCCGTGCCATCGAGCTCATAGTACAGCGGCTTGCCGTGCTCACTGACGATCGAGGAGCCATCGTGATTGAGCACGAATTCGGCATCGATGAGCGGGCGTTGGTGTTGCAACAGCCAGTCGACGCCGTTCGAGCTGCCGCCCTCCTCATCCGCCGTGAGCGCGAGAATGATGTCGCGGTTGGGGCGGAACCCTTCCTTCTTCATACGGATGAGCGAGGTCACCATGATGGCGTCGCCGTCCTTCATGTCCTGCGTGCCGCGGCCATAGAAATAGCCGTCTTTTTCGACGAACTTGAAGGGATCGGTAGTCCAGTCCTCGCGCCGGGCTTCCACCACGTCGAGGTGCCCGATCAACAGGACCGGCTTGTGCTGTCCCGTACCCCGCAGCCTCACCACCAGATTTTTCTTGCGGGCATTGGGCCCGAGAATGGCGATATCGCTGTCCGCGAAACCGGCGGCCCGCAGCCGCTTTGCCATGGCCTCCGCGGCCGTCGTCACGTTACCGACGGAGTCGGTGGTGTTGATCTCGATGAGTTCCTGGAAAATCGAGCGCGACAGCGCGTTGGGCGACTCTCCGCTGGCCTGCGCATGAGCGACACTGGCACACAACAGCGCTGCCGCTATGAATCCTAACGAGCGTTCATCCATCTGATCCTGACCCCCTGTGGCTCGACCCCCTTCGGGCCGGCTTCCTGGAGGCTACACAAGGGTCGCTGGCGACTGCAAGGCGCCGCGCTGGCGGTGGGCGGCTGCGGATAGTAGAACCCGATCGGAAACGAGCCCTGGCTGAAGCGTTCGAGCAGCTGTGCAAAGCGTAGCCATGTTGGAAATCGCATGGAGATTCTCCTCTCGCTGATTCGCGTGGGAGCACTGTGCGACAGGCGTGCCGGACGAACAAACACACCCTCTAAAGGGTGCTTTAGAAAAGCTTCACGCCGGTGCGCGCCGGTCCGGCGGTGCGCCGGTAAGGGACTGGAAATTATAGGAAAGTGTGACGCCAGGCCGGCGTTGGGCCGTGGCGATCGGATAATACGGACCGACATGGAAGGCGATGTGAAGTCCGTTGGGCCCAAGGGCCGCGCATGAATGCTGCCAGGCTCGAAGAGACGGCAGCCTTCCCCTTTATTGAGGTTTCGGGAACCCCGCGCAACGTGGGCCTGCAGTACGGCCGCAAGGCGGCCGGCCGCATTCACCGCAGCATTGACATCTATCGGCGCACCTTCGCCGAGAAGGGTGTCGACTGGACACTCGCTCGAGCGACGGCCGCCCGCTTCGCGGTGCGCATCGAGCAGACCTATCCCCGGATCGCCCAGGAAATGCGCGCCCTCGCCGAGGGTGCCGAAGTCCCCTTTGAAGACATTGTCGCCATCAATGCCCGCACCGAGCTCCTCCACGGAAGCTTCGGAAAAGCTCGCGAGACCATTGACGACGTCGATGGGTGTACCGGCGCGGTCGCGTTGCCGCCCACCACCCGTGAAGGCCACCTGATCCACGCGCAGAACTGGGACTGGCGTGACGAGTGCGCTGACTCTTCGATCGTGGTGAAGATCGTCCCCGACGTCGGCCCGAGCATGCTGGTATTCGCCGAAGCCGGTGTGATGGCCTCGGTCGGGCTCAACAATTCAGGCATCGCGATTACCACCAACCACCTGGAGTGCGAGCAGGACGGGAAACGCGAGGGTCTACCCAATCCTCTCGTGCGTCGTCACGTGTTGGCGCAATGCTCGCTCGGATCCGCCATCGAAGTGGTGCTCAAGGCGGAGCGCGGCTTCTCCAGCAACTTCCTCATCTCGCACCGGGAAGGCGAAGCGATCGATCTCGAGACGACCCCGGACCAGGTGTTCTGGCAGACCGCTGAGGACGATCTCCTCGTGCATGCGAACCACTTCGTATCGCCACCGGCGCGTGTAGCGGTCCGTGACCTCGGCCTTCTCACGAGCGCGGACTCCCTTTATCGCGACAGCCGCGTGCGCCGCTACCTCATGAGAGATCGCGGCCGAGTCACGCTGTCAACGATTCAGGCCGCCTTCCAGGATCGCTTCGGCGCTCCGCGTGGCGTATGCCGCGCACCCATCCCCGGTAAAACGTCCTCGACAGTGGCGACGATCATCATGGACACGACCTCACAGATCATGTGGGTCGCGCCGCGTCCTTACGGCCCGCACAAGTTCACCGAGTATCGGCTTCCTTAGGCACCCGCCGGCCTGTAGGCTGCGGCAATCGCCGCCAAGCCGTGCTGATGCATCCATCGACTTACTATCACGCTACTGCGACTGAGCCATTTCCGCGCGCGCCACAATTGACGGAGCGGGTCACGGCCGACGTCTGTGTAGTCGGTGGTGGGTATACGGGACTCGCAGCGGCGTTACATCTTGCGCGCCGCGGCGCTTCCGTAGTGCTTCTCGAGGAAGCCCGCATCGGCGATGGGGCGTCCGGTCGCAATGGCGGACAGGTTCACAACGGTTTCCGGCACGAGCCCTCCTGGTTTGAATCCAGGCTCGGCGCGGACTTCGCGCGGCAGATCTGGTCGCTCGGCATGGAGGCGCGCGAGCACCTCGACTGGCTGATCCGCGCCTATAACATCGATGCACAGTACCTCCCGGGTCTGCTGCACCTGTGTCACAAGCGAAGTTACGTCGAGGAAACGCGCGCCCACGTGAACGACGTCATGAGTCGCCATCCCGATTCGGGGCTGCGGTTCGTCGACCTGGACGAGGCTCGTAGTCTCGTCAACAGCGACGGCTACTACGGCGGCTACCTCGACAGCCAGTCGGGCCACCTGCACGCGCTCAACCTGGCGTTGGGAATAGCTCGCGGCGCCGGGCAGCACGGCGCGCGACTTTACGAGCAGAGTGCAGCGACACACATTTCGCGCGTGTCCTCGCCGACGTCAGGTTGGGAAGTTGAGACCGCTACGGGCTCTGTCAGGGCGCAGAATGTGATACTCGCGGGCAACGGCTACCTGCGCAACCTGCAGCCGGCCGTCGAAGCCCGCGTCATGCCAATCAACAATTTCGTGGTGGCCACGGAACCTCTGGGGAGAGCGGCCGCGGAGCAGTTGATCCGCGACCGGCTGGCCATATCTGACACCCGCTTCGTCGTGTACTACTTCCGCATCACCCCCGACGATCGCCTCTTGTTCGGTGGCGGCGAAACCTACTCCTACCAATACCCGAAAGACATTGCGGGCATGGTTCGCAGGCACCTGTTGCGTGTTTTCCCGCAACTCAACAACACACGCATCGAGTATGCGTGGGGTGGAACGCTCGCCGTCACGACCTCCCGCCTGCCATTCGTGCGCGAGATCGAGCCCGGCCTTTTCAACGCCAGCGGTTTCTCCGGCCAGGGAATCGTCGTCGCACCCTTCGCGGGTAAGGCTCTCGCGGATGCGATCGGCGGCGACCGCCGCGCGTTCAACCTTCTCGAGCAATTCCCGGTGAGGCGCTTTCCGGGTGGACGCTATCTGCGCTGGCCGGTCCTGGTCGCCGCGATGTCCTGGTTTGCATTGCGCGACCACCTCTGAGACCCGCTGACCCGCCCGCCGCCGCCGCCGTGTGAAAGCGTTTGCGATACTCGCTCGGCGCGACCTTGAACTGCCGCAGAAAGCAGCGGCGTAGCAGCTCCGCGCTGGAAAACCCACAGCGGCGCGCGATCTGATCCACGCCGTCGTCCGTCGAAGCCAAGAGCGTGCGGGCGGCTTCCACCCGCACCTGCTCGACGTAACGAGCCGGAGTGTTGCCGAGCTCCTGGGCAAATACGCGTGCGAAGTTCCGCGCGCTCATTGCGACGCGTGCCGCGAGTGTCTCCACACTGAGATCCTTCGCCAGATTCTCGGCGATCCACGCTTGTAACGCCTGAAGGCTCTTGCGCTCGGCCGCCTGCGCCGCCATCGCGACGCTGAATTGCGCCTGGCTTCCCGGGCGCCGCAGGAAAACAACCATATAGCGCGCGACATCGAGCGCCAGCGCGCTGCCGTAGTCCTCCTCGATGAGCGCCAGCGCGAGATCCATGCCCGCGGAGATCCCGGCGGAGGTATAGACGCTGCCATCCTTCACAAAGATAGGACTCGGGTCCCACGACACTCCGGGGTGGTGGCGCGCAAAACTCTCTACAAACTTCCAGTGAGTCGTGGCGCGCTTTCCCTCCAGCACACCCGCATCCGCGAGCAGATACGCGCCCGTGCAGATCGAGCAGATCCGGCGCGCCTGTTTCGACATCTTGCGCAGCCAGGCCAACAGCGCGGGATCGCGCGGTCCGCGAGTACCCGCTCCGCCGGCAATGAGCAGCGTGTCGACTTTGCCGCGCAGCTCCGAGTAGTGTTTGTGAGCGAGGATCTTGACGCCGCTGTTGGTCGTCAGCGCCAGGTCGGCGCAATTTGTAACCAACTCGCTGTCGTAGCCGCGCCGGCCGGAAGACTCCTGCACCATCCTGCTGGCGATCCCGAATGCCTCCAGCGGGCCGATGACATCCACCCCCGAGGCCGGAGGCACGGACAGCATGACGATTTTTTTCATGCCGCCAGCCTACCCCATCTGGCGGAAATCGTGGGGTACTTGTCATTCGGGCCAAGCTCAGCCGCCGCTAAAATCTTCTCCATGAAGAAGCCGCACTACGCCTGGATCGTCCTGGCCATCACCTTTGTGGTCCTGCTCATTTCCGCCGCGACCCGTGCGACCCCGGGTGTGCTGATGGTGCCGCTCGAGCAGGAATTCGGCTGGTCGCGGGCGACCATCTCCATCGCGATTTCCATCAACCTGCTGCTCTACGGGCTCACTGGACCGTTTGCCGCAGGCCTGGTGAACCGGTACGGCCCGCGACGGGTCATGGCCGTAGCCGCCTTCCTGATGGGTCTGGGCACCCTGGCCACGATCACCATGAAGCACCCCTGGCAACTCATTGCGCTCTGGGGAGTTGTCGTCGGCACGGGCACTGGAATCATTGCGATCGTGCTCGGCGCCACGGTCGTGCAGCGGTGGTTCTACCTCCACCGTGGGCTGGCGCTGGGACTTCTGACAGCCAGCTCGGCAACCGGTCAGCTCGTCTTTCTGCCAGTGCTGGCGCAGCTCGTGGTCAGCTCCGGGTGGCGCTGGGCGGTGGTCGTTGTTGCTGGCGTGGCGTTGTTGATCGCACCGATTACCTTCCTCGTCATGCGAGACCGGCCGCAGGAAAAGGGCCTCACGCCGCTGGGTCTCCCGGACACGGAGACGATACCGGCCCAGGCGACTGGCAATCCCTTCGTGGCGGCGGTCGGGGCGTTACGCATGGCGAGCCGCACCCGGGAGTTCTGGATCCTGGCCGGCAGCTTCTTCATCTGCGGAGCGAGCACCAACGGTCTCATCGGCACCCACCTCATTCCAGCCTGCATGGATCACGGCATTCCCGAAGTGCAGGCGGCCGGCTTGTTGGCGATGATGGGCATCTTCGACCTGGTCGGCACGACGGGCTCGGGCTGGCTCTCCGACCGCTACGACAGCCGTATCTTGCTGATGACCTATTACGGCCTGCGAGGGCTGGCCCTGCTCTACCTTCCCTATGGCTTCGTCTCCGAGAATCACGGCCTCTCCGTCTTCGCGGTGTTCTATGGCCTCGACTGGATTGCCACCGTGCCGCCTACTGTCGCCCTCACCCGGCAGGCCTTCGGGGCCGAAAAGGCGGGCCTGGTCTTCGGGTGGATCATGGCAGCGCACCAGGTCGGCGCGGCCATGGCGGCCTCATTTGCCGGCTTTATTCGTACCAATGAGGGCAACTACGATCATGCCTTCATTTTCGCGGGTTTTCTCTGCATGATCTCTGCAATAGGCGTCCTTTTCGCCGGAAGACGACCCGCTCCGCGGGCTCTTAGTCCCCAGCCCGGTTAACCCAGCCCTGCGTGTAACGTTTTAGGGGGTAAGGGACGGTATAATCCGTACCGGGAGCAGCGTCTTAGCCTGGAACAGGCGGGGCGCTCGCGCATTGACCCAACAGCGAGTCAAGTCGCTGAAGCTGGAGGAATTTAACTTGAGTAACAAGTCCGCGCCGCGTCCGGCGCATGCCCCGTTTAAACGTACCCTGACCCTCGCATTGCTGGGTCCCCTTGCGATGGTTTCACTGGCCCAGGCGGCCGTTATTGATATCGAAGTTGCCCCACCCGCCCCGCGAGTCGTCGTTGCCCCCGCCCCGCGCCACGGATACATCTGGGCCCCGGGTTACTGGGCCTATCGCGGCCACCATCACGTCTGGGTCGATGGGCGCTACATCAGAGAGCGTCCCGGCCAGCACTGGGTTGAAGACCGCTGGGTTCCGCATGAGGGCCGCTATCGGTACGAGCCGGGCCACTGGGAACGTTAAGTCAAGTTAGCGACTGACGCTAAAACGCCGTCCTCGAGAGGGGACGGCGTTTTTCATTGGGCGGGTCGAAAGACGGGCGATCGAAAGACCGGTCAGTGGATCAGGCGCGAGCACAGGTCCAGCAGGCCGCCCGGCATCACTCCCAGGATGAACACCGCGGCCGCGTTGACGGCGAGCACGACGCGAACGCCGGTCGAGCGCACGACTTCCGGCGCATCACCGGTGGGCTGATCGAAATACATGAACCAGATGACACGGAGGTAGTAGAACGCCCCCACTGCGGACATCGCCGCGGCAATGACCACCAGCCAGAAGTGCTGCGTCTCCCAGAGCGCCTGGAAAATACGTAGCTTCGCCCAGAAACCCAGGAATGGCGGTACGCCTGCCGTGGAGAACATGAGCATCATCATCGCGAGGGCCAGCAGCGGGTCGCGTTTGTAGAGACCCTTGAAGTCATCGAGCTTGTCCGCCTCGTAGCCCGTGCGGCTCAAGAGAAGAATGACACCGAAAGAGCCGAGAACTCCAAGCACATAGACGAGCGTGTAGAACAAGGCGGCGGTGTAGCCGCTCGGCGTGGCCGCGACGAACCCGAGGATGATGAACCCGACATTCGAGATCGTCGAATAAGCCAGCAGTCGCTTGATGTTCGTCTGTACGAGAGCGACGGTGTTACCGACGATGAGGCTGAGAATCGCGAGCACGCTCAGCATCTGCGACCACTCGGCGGAGGCACCTCCGAGCCCATGCGCCAGCAGCCGCAGGGCCAGCGCGAAGTAAGCGATTTTGGGCGCCGTGCTGATGAAGAGGGTCACGCTCGTGGGCGAGCCCTGGTACACATCGGGCAGCCACATGTGGAACGGCACCGCCCCGAGCTTGAAGGCCACCGCGACGACGATGAACACGAGCCCAAGAATCACGCCGAGGTTCGAAGGCGAATGCACCTTCACGGCGATCTGCTCGAGATCCAACGTGCCGGTGAGGCCGTAGATCAGGGACATGCCGTACAACAGTGCACCCGAGGCGATCGCGCCGAGGACGAAGTACTTGATCGCCGATTCGGCGGCGATGCCCGAATCGCGGTCGAAAGCCACCATCGCGTAAACCGACAGGGCCAGCAACTCGACGCCGATATACACCGTCAACAGGCTGTTCGCGCAAACGAGGACGAAGATGCCCAGCAACGCCGTCAGGGTGAGTACGTAGTACTCGCCGTGCATGATCTTTCGATTCTCGAGATAGGTGCGCGAGTAGAGCAACACCACGGCAACGACCAGGAAGCCGGCGAGCTTCAACACATAACCCAGCTCATCGGCGACATACATGCCGTCGAAGAGCACCGCGTGATGTGTGATGTGTCCGTAAGCAACGGTCAGGGCAGCCCCTACGGCAAGCGCGAAGAGCGTCACGGTAGAAGTCAGTCCGGGGCGCTTCTCCCCCGCGAAGACATCCACCAGCAACACCACGCAGATTGCCGCGACGAGATAAATCTCCGCGATGGCGGGCTGAACGCTGGACCAGGTCATGATCGTATCGGTCATGGGCATTAGCGTCTCAGAGCGGAATCTTGGTGGCGATCGCTTGATCGACCAGGTGGTGAATCGTCGGCTGCATGATCTTCAACAGCGGCGCCGGCCAGATGCCAACCAGCAGGACGGCAATCGCCAGCGTGGCCAGGATGAGGAACTCGCGACCGTTGAGGTCCTGCAGGGCCGCCACGCGATCGTTGCCGACCGGCCCATAGATCACTCGTTTGACGAGCCACAACGAGTAGACGGCGCTCAACACCAGCGTCGTGGCTGCGAGCAACGAATACCAGAAGCTCGCCTTGAAGGCGGCAATGATCACGAGATACTCACCGACAAAACCCGACGTGCCGGGCAACCCGGTATTGGCGAGTGCGAACATCACCATGAATGCCGCGAATATCGGCATGGTGTTGATCACACCGCCATAGTCCGCGATCTGCCGCGTATGCATGCGGTCATATAACACGCCCACACACAGGAACAGCGCCCCAGAGACGAGACCGTGCGACACCATCTGCACCATGGCGCCATCCATCCCCATGCCGGCACCCTGCACGCTGCCGGTGGCCCTGACGATGTCGTACACAAGGAAAGACCCGAGAGTCACAAAGCCCATGTGTGTAATGGATGAATAAGCGATGAGCTTCTTCATATCCTGCTGCACGATCGCGACGAAGCCGATGTAGACCACCGCGATGAGGGACAGCGAAATGAGCAGCATGTCGAGCTCACGGCTCGCATCCGGCGCGATCGGCAGGCTGAAGCGCAGGAAGCCGTAGCCACCCATTTTCAACATGATGGCGGCCAGGATGACCGATCCGCCCGTCGGCGCCTCCACGTGCGCATCGGGCAACCACGTGTGCACGGGCCACATCGGCACCTTCACGGCGAAGGCCGCCAGGAAGGCAACGAAGATCCAACGCTGCTCCACCAGGGTGAGCGGCAGCCGCTGGAAGCTGGCGATCGAATAGTCCCCCGCCTTCACATACATGAAGATGAGGGCCGCCAGCATGAAGACGGAGCCGAGGAAGGTGTACAGGAAAAACTTCAGGGTCGCGTAGACGCGGCGTGGGCCGCCCCAGATACCGATGATGAGAAACATCGGGATCAGCATCGCTTCCCAGAAGAAATAGAACAGCAGCGCATCGGTGGCCGAGAACACCCCGATCATCAGTCCTTCCATGATGAGGAAGGCGGCGAAGTACTGCGCGGCGCGCACTTCGATGACGCTCCAGCCGGCTATCACGACAAAGATAGTGATGAATGCGGTGAGCACCACGAGCGGCAACGATATGCCATCCAACCCGAGCGCGTAGTTCGCGTGGAAGCGCGGAATCCACGCCACGTTCTCGGGGAACTGGAAGTTCGCCGTAGTGGTATCGAAATTCGCGATGAGCGGTAGCGACAGAATCAAGGTCAGGATCGTCGCGGCGAGCGCGATCCAACGCCCTGCGACGATGTTGCGCTCACCGAGCAGCAATACCAGCACGCCCGCACCGATAGGCAGCCAGATCAGAACCGACAGTAAATCATGCATGCTCAGGCCTCCGGCCGACTTTCCTGCGGGTCGAAGCGACCCGCTACATTTAGCGGCGCTGCGCGCCGGTCGGAGTGCCTCATTCCAAGCGACTTGTTCATTTCGGTTGTGCTTTTCTTAGCCATGCTCGAGGTACCAACCCAGCAGGACTGCCAGGCCGATCACCATCCAGAACGCGTACGAATAAAGATAGCCGTTCTGCACGCGCCGGATAACGCTGCCGAACCACCTGATCGTGTGCGCCGAGCCGTTGACCAACCCTCCGTCGATCAGCACCTCGTCGCCTCCCTTCCACAGACCATAGCCGATCCACCGCGTGAGCCGTGCGACGACCACCTGGTTGAACCAGTCGAAGTAGTACTTCTCGATGAAGAGCGTCCGGACCCAGCTGAAGGCGCGCGCGGTTGAATTCGCCAACGAGGGTTTCTTCAGGAAGAACAGCCACGCGAAGAACACACCCGCCGCCGCCAACCAGAATGGCGGCGAGACAAAGCCATGCAGCGCGAACGCCACCGGGCCGTGGAACTCGCGACCGACCTCACCAACCACGTTGTTCTGCTCGAGAACCTGAATGGAATCGCCGAAGTAGTTACCGAACAGCACCGACGACACGGTGACAAACCCGATCAACACCGACGGGATGGCCAGAGCGATCAGCGGAATCGTGACTACGGGCGGGCTCTCGTGCGGGTCGCCGCCGTGGCCGTGAGCGTCGTGGCCGTCGCCATGTCCGTGAGCGTCGTCGTGCGCATGAGCCGGCGCCGTGCCGTGGTCAGCGCCATGCCCATGGTCATGTGCATCCGCATGCTCGCCATGCTTGTGCCGGAACCGCTCCGGCCCATGGAACGTCATGAAAATCATGCGGAACGTGTAGAGCGCAGTTACGAACACGCCACCCAACACGCACCAGTAGGCGTACGTCGCCCCCCACCGATGCGACTCTCCTACCGCCTCGATGATCGCATCCTTCGAGTAGAACCCCGCGAAGAACGGCGTCCCGATCAATGCCAGCGCGCCGATCCAGCTCGTAATCGCTGTGATCGGCATGTACTTCGCCAAGCCGCCCATCTTCCGCATGTCCTGCTCGTGGTGCATGGCGATGATCACGGAGCCGGCGGCAAGGAACAGTAGCGCCTTGAAGAACGCGTGCGTCATGAGGTGGAAGATCGCCCCGCTGTAGGCCGACACGCCCAACGCCACCGTCATGTACCCGAGCTGCGAAAGAGTGGAGTACGCGACGACACGCTTGATGTCGTTGTTCACAACACCTAGCAGTCCCATGAAGAACGCGGTTGTCGCGCCGATGACGAGCACGAACGACAACGCCGCCTCGGAATGCTCGAACAGCGGCGACATGCGCGCCACCATGAAAATACCCGCGGTCACCATCGTCGCCGCGTGGATGAGGGCCGAGATCGGGGTTGGGCCTTCCATCGAATCCGGTAGCCAGACGTGCAGCGGAACCTGCGCCGACTTGGCCATGGCACCAATGAACAGGCAGATGCAGATCAGCGTGAGCGCTGCCACCCCGGAGTGAGAAGTCATCGGCAGTATGGCCTGTGCCATCTTGGGGGCCGCCGCGAAGGCGTCGGTGTAGCTCATCGAGTTCGTGTAATAGGCGATGCCGGCGATGCCGAGAACGAACCCGAAATCACCGATGCGATTGACAACAAACGCCTTGAGGTTGGCGAAAATCGCAGTCGGGCGCGTGTACCAGAACCCGATCAGCAGGTCGGACACAACGCCCACCCCTTCCCAGCCGAAGAACAACTGCATGAAGTTGTTCGCCATCACGAGCATGAGCATCGAGAAGGTGAACAGCGAGATATAGGCGAAGAAGCGCTGGTAGCCCGGATCATCGGCCATGTAGCCGATCGTGTAGATATGCACGCACAACGACACGAACGTCACCACCACCATCATCAGCGCCGTGAGGCGGTCGATGAGGAAGCCCACGTCCATGTGCATGCCGTCGCTGATGAGCCAGGTGTAGACGGGTGCGTTGTAGGTCGGCACACCGTCCCAGTAGATCTGCTTCAGCACGTATAGAGAGAGAGCACAGGAAACGGCCACGCCGGCGATAGTTACCGTGTGTGAGCCGACGCGCCCGATAACCCGCCCGAACACGCCGGCCAGCACGGCGGCGATCAACGGCAGCATCGGAATGAGGAGCAGCAGGGTCGGATTCATAGTTTTCAGCTCAGCCCCGCAGCGTATTCAGGTCTTCGACGTTGATGCTACGTCGCTCGCGGAACAGCACCACGAGGATCGCCAACCCGATGGCCGACTCGGCGGCGGCCACCGTGAGCACGAAGAACACGAACACCTGCCCGTGGATGTCGCCCAGGTAACGCGAGAAGGCGATGAAATTGAAGTTCGCCGCAAGCAGCAGCAACTCAATGCACATCAGCAGCAGGATGACGTTCTTACGGTTCAGGAAAATGCCCGCCACCGACAGCGAGAACAGAATTCCGGACAGCGTCAGCAACTGGCCGAGCGTAATCATGAGCGCTTCTCCGCATCCATTTTCACGACACGGATACGGTCGGAAGCCCGTACCGCAACCTGCTTCGAGATGTCCTGCACCTTGTGCCCGGGACGCTTGCGCATGGTCAGGGCAATGGCGGCCACGATCGCAACCAGCAGCAGGACGGCCGCGAGCTCGAACGGATAGACGTACTTCGTATAGAGGATCTGGCCCAGCTCGAGCGTGTTGCTGTAGTCGGCCGCCGTGTCTGTCGGGCCCTTCGTGACATCCATCCCCAAGCCGCCGCGCGCCCAGATCACACCCACGATCTCGAAGATAACCGCCAACGCGGTGAGCCACCCCAGCCAGGCGAACCGGGTGAAGCCATGCCTGAGCTCATCGAGGTTGATATCGAGCATCATCACCACGAACAGGAACAACACCATCACCGCGCCCACGTAGACGAGCACGAGCACGATCGCGAGGAACTCCGCCTCGATGAGGAGCCAGATCGCCGCCGAAGTGACGAAACACAGCACCAGCGACAACGCGGAATACACCGGGTTGCGCGCGACGATCACGCCCAGCGCAGCGGCGACCAGGATGGTCCCGAAGATGTAAAACAGGATCTCCACTAACACAAAGGTCCCTCGCTTAGGCCTTCGGCCAACTTTCCTGCGGGTCGAAGCGACCCGCTACATTTAGCGGCGCTGCGCGCCGGTAAGAAGGCGTCATTTTGCTTCTCGATTATCTGTACGGCGCGTCGGCGGCTTTGTCCGCCGCGATCATTGCTTCGTAACGCTCGCCCACCGCGAGCAGTTTGTCCTTGCTCATGATGTTCTCGCCCCGATGCTCCATGTGGTACTCGTGGATGCGGGTGAGAACGATCGCATCCACCGGGCAGGCTTCCTCACAGAAACCGCAGTAGATGCACTTGAACAGGTCGATGTCGTAACGCGTCGTCCGGCGCGTGCCATCCGGCGCCACGTCGGAATCGATCGTGATGCACACGGCCGGGCACACTGCCTCGCAAAGCTTGCAGGCGATGCAACGCTCTTCCCCATTCGCATAGCGGCGCTGGGCGTGCAAGCCACGGAAGCGCGGCGACTGCGGGGTCTTCTCTTCGGGATAGTTGAGCGTGTACTTCTTTTGAAAGAAGGTCCGGGCCGTCACGGTCATGCCCTTGAGCAACTCGGGCAGCAGGAATGTCTTTAACGGGTTGATAGCCATTGTCTCGACTCCTCAGT
>DATBCZ010000245.1:0-2372 GCA_036270175.1 Steroidobacteraceae bacterium
CTTTCCACCGCGGGCGCCAGAATCGAACGAATCGACGTCCCTGAGTTTGCGGAAATCCCTACGATCAATGCGAAAGGTGGCTTCTCCCCCGCCGAGAGCTACGCCTGGCACCGTGGCCTGATCGAGTCCAACGGTGCCGACTATGATCCGCGAGTGCTCACCCGGATCCAACGTGGCGCCACACAAAGCGCCGCGGACTACATCGAGTTGCTCGCCGCGCGGAAAGCTTTCATCGCCGCGGTAGAAGCCCGTATCGCGCAATTCGATGCGCTGCTCTTCCCGACAACCCCTGTCATTCCACCTCGGATCGCCGCGCTGCAAAACGACGCTGAATTCTTCAGGGTGAACGGGCTGGTGCTGCGCAATCCGGCGGTCATCAACCTGCTCGACGGCTGCGCGATTTCCATCCCGAATCACGAGGAGGGCGAGCCTCCGACCGGCCTGATGTTGGCTTGTGCCGGGGGCCTCGACCAACAACTCTTTCGCTGCGCGGCCGCCGCCGAACACATCGTTCGCTCATGACCGCGCCGCTGGCTGGATTGCGCGTAGTCGAGCTCGCCCGGATTCTGGCGGGCCCCTGGATCGGGCAAACACTCGCTGATCTCGGCGCCGATGTTGTGAAAGTCGAAGCCCCCGAAGGTGACGACACGCGTCGCTGGGGACCGCCATTCATCCGTCGTGGCGAGGACCTCGATGCAGCCTATTTTCATTGCTGCAACCGGGGGAAGCGCTCCGTCATTGCGAACTTACGCGATACCGAGGGCCAGCAACTCGTGCGCGCGCTCGCGCAACGCTCGGACGTTCTCATCGAGAATTTCAAGGTCGGCGGCCTGGCGAAATACGGCCTCGACTACGAGTCACTGCACGCCTTGAATCCACGCCTCGTCTACTGCTCCGTAACGGGCTTCGGACAGGCGGGCCCGAAAGCCGGCCACGCCGGCTACGACCTCATGATCCAGGGCATGAGCGGCATCATGGACCTCACTGGCGATCCCGCCGGACCGCCGCAAAAGATGGGCGTTGCCTTTGCCGACATTTTCACGGGAACCTACGGTGTGATTGCCATCCAGGCCGCACTCGCCCAACGCGAGCGCACCGGCCTCGGCCAACACATCGACATGGCACTCCTCGACACGATGGTCGCCGTTCTCGCCAACCAGGCCCTGAATTTCCTGGCATCCGGCGAGGTACCGCACCGGCTGGGCAATGCCCATCCCAACATCGTGCCCTACCAGGTATTCGAAGTGCGCGATGGCCACGTCATCGTCGCCGTCGGTAACGATCAACAGTTCCGACAATTTTGCGCTGTAATCAAGCGGCCGGAGTTGGCCACCGACCCGCGGTTCCTGACGAACGCCGACCGGGTCGGCAACCGTGAGTCTCTGATTGAGGCGATCAGCGTTGCCCTGCGTGACTTCAGCCGCGCCGAACTGCTTGCTGCCCTGGAAGCCCGCGGTGTCCCCTGCGGACCGATTAATTCCATCGCGGAAGCCTTCGCCGATCCGCAGATCGTTGCACGCCGCGTCCGCGTGGATCTGCCAGCTTCCGAAGCGCCGGGCGGCTTGATTCCCTCCATCCGAACCCCGATCGTATTTTCAGACGCAGATCTCGCGTTGCAGCGCCCCGGGCCGCGACTGGGTCAGCACACTGCCGAAGTCATGCAAGAATTGGGAATTCACCCGGTAAACCCAGAGCCGCCTACCCGACCCTGAGCCTCCCGACCCGCAGCGAACGCGACCTTGAGCCTCCTACCCGACCCCCAGCCTCCTGTCTGACCCTGAGCGGTTCGCGTCCCGCGAGAATCCTTCCTCCCTCTAACCCGACTTTGGCATCATCGCCGCCCACCATGAACTGGCTAACGACACTCTTCATCGCCGCCGTCGCCGTCAGCACAGCGCTAGAGCTGTGGCTCTCGCAGCGTCAGATCTCCGCCGTCACCGCCCACCGCGACCACGTTCCTGAACCCTTCGCCGCTAGCGTCACGGCCGTCGAGCACGCGAAAGCGGCTGATTACACGATCGCCAAAGCGCGCTTCGGTCGCGTCGCGGAGATCATGAACGCCGTGATCACCCTCGCCCTGAGCGTCGGAGGTGGCATCGCCGCCATCGATACGCTCTGGCGTCATACGGGCTGGTCTCAGCCGTGGCTCGGCCTCGTCGTCATTGGCAGCGTCTTTCTCCTCACGGGCATCATCAACCTGCCCCTTTCCATCTGGAGCACCTTCAGGCTCGAAGCCCGCTTCGGCTTCAACCGCACGACTCCCGCGCTGTTCATCGCCGACCTGGCCAAGAGCCTCCTGCTCACGGTACTGCTCGGCGGCCCTATGCTCCTTGCGACTCTCGCGCTCATGGAACGCGCGGGACAATTATGGT
>DATBCZ010000246.1:0-12343 GCA_036270175.1 Steroidobacteraceae bacterium
CGGATCGGGGAGATGATCCGGGAGTTGCGCGACACCACGGCATCCATCTATTTCCTTCCGGATGTGTTCGCCTTCGACTTGATCCAGGGGCGGCTGGTGAACATCGACGGAATGCCCGCGCTCTCGGTATGCGACACTCCCTTCCATGGGACGGACGCAGTCCTCAAGCGTGCGTTCGATCTCGTACTGTCAGGGGTCGCGGTAGTTCTTCTCGCTCCTCTGATGGCTGTCCTTGCCATCGGCGTGAAGATCTCCTCGCCGGGACCGGCTCTGTTCCGACAACGTCGCTACGGCCTGCACGGCGAAGAAATCGCCGTATACAAGTTCCGCAGCATGACCGTGTGCGAAGACGGCGTGGCGGTAACGCAGGCCACCCGGAACGACCCACGAATCACGCGATTCGGCCGCTTCTTGCGGCGCACCTCGCTCGATGAGCTGCCGCAGCTGTTCAACGTGCTAGAGGGAAAAATGAGCCTGGTCGGACCCCGACCTCATGCGGTCGCACACAACGAGCTCTATCGCAAGCTCATCTGTGGCTACATGATCCGCCACAAGGTACGCCCCGGCATCAGCGGCTGGGCCCAGGTGAACGGCCTGCGCGGGGAGACCGACACGGTCGACAAAATGAGCGCCCGGGTCAAATTCGACATCGACTATCTCAACCAGTGGTCGATCTGGCTGGATATCAAGATCCTGGTACGCACGGTGCTCCTCGTAGTACGCGACCGCCGGGCTTATTGAGGCATTTTTCAGGTGGCTGCTGCGGACTGCGCCAAGGTCTCCGACTGGCTCGTGCATGAGGTGGACGACTATGACCTCGCGTCGTTCATTCCCGTGGCCGCGCGTTTCGGGCAGGACCGCTTCGGCTACGTAGTCACGCCGAATGTCGATCACCTCGTTCGCTATAGCGAGGACCCAGTGTTCCGCGGGCACTGTCGAACAGCCGACTACGTGCTGTTGGATAGTCGCTTCGCGGCGTACACGCTGCGCATCGTGAAGGGCGTCAGGTTGCGGGTCTGTACCGGTTCGGATCTAACCGCCGAGCTATTGGCTGTCACCGCCACATCGTCCGATCGGATAGTCATTGTCGGGGGCAGCCGGCAGCAGGCCGAAACCATAGCCGAGCTCTACGGGCTCACGAATGTGCGCCACTACAACCCGCCGATGGGATTTGCGCAGGATTTGGCAGCCGTCGAGGCATGTCTGCATTTCATCGAGAGCA
Source organism: Steroidobacteraceae bacterium (assembly GCA_036270175.1). Classification (GTDB taxonomy): domain Bacteria; phylum Pseudomonadota; class Gammaproteobacteria; order Steroidobacterales; family Steroidobacteraceae; genus 13-2-20CM-66-19. The sequence goes on from DATBCZ010000246.1 coordinate 1,223, forward strand.
ACAGCCCGTTCCGATTCTGCTTTCTGGCGGTCGGATCGCCGCAGCAGGAATCGCTTGCAGCGCTTCTCCAGGCACGGGGAATCGCACGGGGCCTGGCGCTCTGCGTGGGCGCATCACTCAACTTCATCACGGGCCGTGAGAAGCGTGCGCCCCACTGGATGCGGCAGCTGGCGCTCGAATGGTTGTTCCGGCTCGCCCAAGACCCGCAACGCATGGCGAACCGATATTTAGTCCGTGGACCCCGCTTCTTCGGTCATCTGCGTCGCGCCCGGTACGTCCCGCGTAAGAACACGGCCCGCGCGGGCTGAGCGCCTTAGAAGAATTCCAAAGAATCGTCGGCCCCTAGGCGGGCGCGGGTGCCTCGGGTGCCTCGGCGGTCTGCGGCACCTGGGTGATGGTGCCAGCCGGGAGCGCCGGCAACGTAACCGACACCGCGAGCCCGCCACTCGCCAGGTTGCGCGCTTCGATCACTCCCTTATGCAAGGCAATCGCCCGTGCGGCGATGGCGAGTCCCAACCCCTCCCCGCCCACGGCCCGGTCGCGCGCCACATCCACGCGGTAGAACGGCTCGAAGATGAGGGCGAGATCTTTCGCAGGAACGCCGGGGCCCTGGTCGTTGACAATGACTTCAACACACTCTTCGCGATGAGTACGACTTTTCGTACGACGAGCGGTGATGCCCACTTCCGTGCCCGGCGGACTGTAGCGAACCGCGTTACGGATGACGTTTTCAAACGAGCTGCGCAGCAATTCCGGATCACCCGACACCTCGAGCGACGGATCCGCCTGCACGCTGACGATGCATCCCTGCGCATCCGCCTCGATCGCAACATCATCGGCGATGTTCTTCAACAGGTCGCCGACGTCGAGAAGCTCGTGATCGAAGGTCCCTGATGGCCGCTCGAGCCGCGCGAGCTTCAGGGTTCGTGCAATCAGCTGCTCGAGCCGGTCGGCCTCGCACGCGATGCGTGCCAGGTGCCGATCCGCCGGATTGTCCTCGCGCCGGGCGAGCGACAGGGCCAGCTGCAAGCGGGCCAACGGCGAGCGCAGCTCGTGTGATACGTCACGCAGCAGCTGTTGCTTGGTTTCGAGCAGATTGCGCACTCGCTCGGCCATGGTATCGAGGTCGGTGGCCAGCAGGCCCAGGTCATCCTGACGGCCTCTCATGCTCGGCGACACTCGAATATCGAGGTCACCCCCCGCCATCCGGCGCGTTGCGTGGCGCAACCGGTCGATCGGAGCGACGAGGTATCGAGCCAACAAAAAGCAGACGGCCGCGCTCACGACCAGCGCGAGGAGCAGCGTCTGCGTAGGCACGCCGGGCTGCTCCAACTCACCAAAGAGCCGGGGCGACTGCCTCACGGGGCCTACCACGACGTGATAGGTCTCCCCGGTGGCGCTCACCAACACGAGCGCGCCGCCCACCGGTGCGATGGGTTCCGCGGAGCCACCGGGATTGTTGGGGTCGGCCTCCGGGGTCCGCAAGAACCACCGTGGGAGCGGTCGTCCGAGCATTTCCTTACCGGAGGGCTCGACTACGAAAGTCCGGCTGAACGGCTCGCTCGTTCCGAGGTCCTCCAGCCACTTCTTCAGCGCCGTCGGTCCACCCGACTCAAACGCGCGTGCCGCGGAGGCATACAGCTGCCCGCGCTGAAACCAGGCGCTTTCGGTTCGATGCTGTGACGCAGCATTCACGGCAACCGTCACCGTCCCTACCAGGATCAATGCCAGCGCCAGCCAGAAGGTGAAAAAGATCCGCCAGTACAAAGAATGCATGCAGTACGGCCCCCGCGAGCGGTCGTCAGCGCCCCTCTTCTTCCACGGCCATTCGCGTAGATGCCAGGGCCAGCGCGTAGCCCGTGCCGCGAACACTCTGCACCGTTACGCGATCCGTCGCTTTCATTAGTTTCCGCCGCAGATTGCTGACGTGGGTATCCAGACTGCGATCCGTCGGCAACAACCGGCGTCCCAGCGCCTGAGTCATCAGCTCGTCCCGGGTCACGGTCTTGGTGTCCGCGCGAACCAGCAATTCCAGGATGCGAAGTTCCGCGGCCGTGAGCTCGAGATCCTGGTCGTTGACGTCCGCACGGCGCGCTCTCAAGTCCAGCCGCAACGGCCCCCAGGCGAGAATGCCGTTGGTTTGCTGCGCATCGCCGGACATGCGGCGTAACACGGCACGAATCCGCGCCACCAGTTCCCTGGGACTGAAGGGTTTGGCGAGATAGTCGTCGGCGCCCATCTCGAGGCCCACGACGCGGTCAACCTCCTCGCCCCGCGCGGTCAACATGATGACCGGCATGCGGCTCGACGCCCGGATCCTGCGCAGCACTTCGAAGCCGGAGAGCTCGGGGAGCATGACATCCAGCACCATCAGGTCCACCGGACCCCGGATGAGCCTGTCCAGTGCCATCGGGCCGGTGCCGACCGTCTCCGTGGCAAAGCCTTCGGGCCCCAAATATTCGACCAGCATCGAGCAAAGCTCGTGATCGTCGTCGACTATCAATAGTTTTGGCCGGGTGTCGCCGGTACCTGTCAATTCCGCCATGTCCATGACTCCTGAAGATACGCCCAAGCAGGGACGAGCTGCTTCAAAGAACTCTCTGGGCGCTGATACTTCTTTACACTTCTTCGCCGGAGGCGGCTAGGACGTAGGAGCCGAACACTATGCGGGATTCTCTAAACTGAAGGCCTGGCGAGCGTCGTCGTAAGCGAAGGCTTCGGCGTAGCGGCCCCAGCTGATGATGGTGCGCAGCGTCTGTTCGGCGGCTTCCTCGGCCATGTAGTCCTCGAGCTCGTCGAAGAAGCGGCTCTTGGGGGCCGTGTGAGTGGCCCGCTCATCCAACACCCGGCGCACGTGGGCCGCCAGTGGCACATACGTCAGCAGGTGACGGGCAAACAGCCGTTTCCGCTCATCCGTATCGGCTTTGACGAACTCACCGCCCTCGCGGGTGAGCTTGATGTCGCCGCCTTCGATTTCGGCGAAACGCAGCAGCTGCAACGCCTCGGCGACGGGAAACAACTCGTCGACGTCCATGCTGAGGAAATCCGCGATCGCCGGCAGGTCAGCGTGGCCGTTATAGGGCGGCTCACTCACAGCCTCCAACAGGCCCGACAGCAGGTTGGAGGAAACATGGGTGAGCGTCGTGCCGATGCCGGTGCCCGGGAAACGCTCCGCCTTGTGCCCCACCCGGTCGCCGCGCGGTTTGGACGTCATTTCCACATACACCCGCTCCACCAGCGCGCGGAAACGCGGATCGAGCGCGTGCCGTGGATGTGGCAGGTCGATCGCGATCTCGCTCACGACGCGGCCGGGGTGCGTGGAAAAGATGAGGAGGCGATCGCACATCTGCACCGCCTCCTCGATGTTATGAGTCACGAGCAGTACGGACTTGATGGGGAGCTGCCCTTCACCCCAGAGGTCGAGAAAATCGTTGCGCAGCGTCTCGGCGGTCAGGATATCGAGCGCCGAGAACGGCTCGTCCATCAGCAGGATGTTGGGATGAACTACCAGCGCGCGCGCGAACCCGACACGTTGCCGCATACCGCCGGAGAGCTCGCGCGGATAGGCGGATTCGAAACCATCGAGGCCGATGAGGTCGATGGCCTTCAGCGTGCGGCTGCGCGTATCCGACTCCGGATGGCCGAGCGCTTCCAGACCCAGCTTCACGTTCTCGAACACTGTCAGCCACGGGAAGAGCGCGAAGCTCTGGAACACCATGGCGATGCCCTCGGCGGGACCTACCACCGGCTTGCCGAGGTAGTTCACCTTACCGCCCGAAGGAAGCTCGAGCCCCGCGATCGCCCGCAGCAGCGTCGATTTCCCGGAGCCCGAGCGTCCGAGCAGGCCGACGATCTCTCCGGGCCGGAGCGTTAGATTCACGTTCTCCAGCACGACGAGCTCGTCGCCATCCGGCTTGCGGAAGGATTTGCAGACGCCCTGCACGTCGAGCAGGGGTGCCAGGTTCATCGCGTGAGCATTGGCGTTCATAGGCTCAACTCAGTCGGAATTTGCGCTCGGCGCGGGCGAATAAGGGTTTCCAGAACACACGGTTGATAACGACCACGAACAAGGCCATCACCACGATCCCGACCACCGTGCGCCGGAAATCGCCGGTACCGGTGGCGTGCGAGATGTAGGAGCCGAGACCCGCGGCCTCGAGATGCTCATGGCCCCATTCGGCGACTTCTGACACGACACTGGCGTTCCATGAGCCGCCGGACGCCGTGATCGCCCCGGTGACATAGAAAGGAAATACCGCCGGCAGGGCGATCCGCTTCCACCACAGCCAACCCCGCACGTGGAAATTCTGGCCGGCGTAGCGCATGTCCGGGGGAATCGCCGAAGCGCCGACAATGACGTTGAAGAGGATATACCACTGGGTACCCAGGATCATGAGCGGGCTCAGCCAGATATCGGGACTCAGCTTTCCCAACACGATGCCCGACACGACGATGGGATAGATCAGGTTGACGGGGAACGCCGCCAGAAACTGCGCGACCGGTTGCACGATGCTCGCGACCCGGGGGCGCAGGCCGACGTACACGCCGATAGGGACCCAGATGAGGCTCGCGATGGCAATGAGCACACTGACACGCAGAAATGTCAGGGAACCAAGCAACGCTACGTGCCCGACCTCTCTCAGGGTGATCTCGGTGAATACGAATTGCACCGCCTTCACCAGCGCGATGATCCCGATCAACGCGATCATGGCATACCAGATGAAGTCTCCGAGCCGCCGGCTACCATCGTCCACGACAACCCGTGGGCGTATCACGATCGGCTTGCGGGACTTCGCCCCGATGTTGAGGAATCCGACAAAGAGCCGCGACATCACACCCAGCAGTCGCGACCGCCGCATCATGGTGAGCGCCCACGAGTTGGAGGGCGTGAGGCCGGCCTCCTGCTCGAGGCGGAACCAGTCCGCGCTGGCGATCAACGGCCGGAACAGCAACTGGTCGAAAACCAGGATCACCACAAACATGGCCGCGATGGCCCAGCCGATGGCGCCGAGGTTTCGCTGCGCTATCGCAAGCGCGACGTAGGAGCCGACGCCCGGAAGCGTGACCTTGGTATTACCCAGGTCGATGGCTTCCGCGGCAACCACGAAGAACCAGCCGCCGGACATGGACATCATCATGTTCCAGATGAGCGGCGGCATGGCGAACGGAACCTCGAGGCGCCAGAATCGCCTCCACGGACTGAGGCGGAAGCTGCGGGCCGCCTCATCCAGCTCGTGAGGGATGCTCCTCAGCGAATGATAGAAGCTGAACGCCATGTTCCATGCCTGGCTGGTGAAGATGAGGAAGATGCAGGCCATTTCCGCGCCCGCGACCCGTCCCGGTGTCAGCGACAGGAAAAACACGATAGTGATGGAAAAGCCGAGAATCGGCAGGGACTGCAATATGTCCAGCAGCGGCACCAGCACAACTTCAGCGCGGCGACTCTTCGCGGCCAGCGTCGCGTACGTGAACGTAAAAACAATGGAGGCGAGCATCGCGATCAGCATGCGCAGCGCAGTGCGCGCGGCGTAACCGACGAGCGCCGAGGGCGCGAGCGAGATCGGCGTTGCCTCGAGTCCCGACAGCGAGCCGGTAAGACCGTGTGCGGCTCCGGCGACATAGATGAGGAGCGCGAATATCAGCACGAACGCGAGCACGTCCCATCCGCCGGGGACGAACCGGGTCTTCAGTACCGATATGGGTAGACGGTCGAGACGCATCCGCCGAAGTTTGCCCGAATGAGATGAGGATTGGCACCGCAATGACAACCGTTAGTCCGCTCACGCGTTGCCATTAGGGTTTAGAATGGTAGCGACCGGAATTCTGTGGGCTTTAATTTATGCGCCTTTTGATCGTCGAAGATGATCGCGAGCTGCGCGAAGCGCTCTCGGCACTGTTGCGGCAAGCCGGCTACGAAGTCGACGCCCACGCGGATGGGCGTGAAGCTTTCAACAGCCTTTTGGGCAGTGAATACGACCTGGCCATTGTCGATCTGATGCTGCCGGGCATGAACGGGCTGGCCCTGGTGCGCAACTTGCGGCGCCAGCTGGTCGGCTTGCCGATCCTCATCATTACGGCACGCGACGCGCTGGAGGACCGGGTCTCGGGACTCGATGCCGGGGCCGATGATTACCTGGTGAAGCCGTTCGAGATGCCCGAGCTCGAAGCTCGTGTGCGCGCGTTGTTGCGGCGGCGGCGCGCCGACCGCGATGAGGAAATTCGCGTTGGCCCTCTTGTCCTGGTCGCGGGACAACCGCGCGTGGTCCTCGGTGAAACGAGCTTCGATCTGCCGGCGAGCGAGATGGCTCTGCTGGAGACACTGGCGATACGCGCCGGCCGTGTTGTGAGCAAGCAGGCGATCGCGGATCGTTTGAGCCGCGGCGGGAATCCTCCGTCCGACACCGCGATTGAAATCTGCGTTCACCGCCTGCGCCGTCGACTCGGACCCTTCGGCCTGAAGGTTCGGACATTGCGAGGCTTCGGTTACATGCTAGAGGCGGATGAGCCACGCGCCACCTCGGCGTCTTCCTAGCACCCGCCTCACGGGGACCGTGATGCTCATGGCGGATACGCCGCGTACCGTCAGCCTGCGTGCAGGGCTGCTTCTGCGGCTTGGCATCGTGTTGGTGCTGCTGCTGGCGCTCGACGCGGTGGCGTCCTATTTCACGGCGCTACACTTCGCGAACCTCGTCTACGACCGGTGGCTCATCGATTCGACGCGCTCGTTAGCGCAGGCCGTGCGTGCCGAGCACGGGCTCGTGCACTTCGACGTGCCGCACGTTGCACTCGAGATTTTCCAATTCGACGAAGTCGACAAGACCTACTTCAAGGTCTCGTCCGAGAGCGAGGGGTTCATCAGCGGTGACCGGGACCTTCTCGATGTGTCGCCGGAGGTCATCGGCGGCCTGCGGCTCGCTTTCAACATGGTGCATGGTAAGAAAGTACGCCTCGTGTCGACACTGGTCGCCCCTGGCCTGCCGGAAGATCCTGTACTGGTTTCCGTGGCGGAGACACTCAACAAACGCTCGACCCTGACGCGGGAAATCCTCATCGCCATGGCCGCCCCGCAGATCGCCCTGCTGGCCATCGCGCTGCTGCTCGGACGGATTGGTGTGAATCACGGCCTGAAGCCGTTGACCGACCTGGCCGCGCAAATCGAGGCCCGCGGGCAGAACAACCTCTCCCCGGTGCCCCAAAGCGGACTGCCGCGCGAAGCGCGCGTGCTGGTGGCCCGGATCAATGAGTTGCTCGAGCGCCTGAGTAATGCGATGCGCGCTCAGAAGCGCTTTGTGGCGGATGCCGCGCATCAACTCAGGACCCCGCTCGCGGCGGTACTACTCCATGCAGAGCGAGCGGAGCGCGCGTCAGATCCGTCGACTGAGCGCGAGGCCCTGGGAGCGATCCATCGCTCGGTGGAACGAGCAGCGCGACTGAGCGCACAGTTACTGGCGCTGGCCCGAACGGATCCGGAAGCGGTCGCGACGATCGCACTCAAGCCCGTCGATCTGACCATTCTGACTCGACAGGTCGGCGAAGAATGGGTGCGGCGCTCACTCGAGCGGGACATCGACTTCGGCCTGGTCGTCCCCGACTATCCGGTCATGGTGACCGGCGACGAGCGACTGCTGAGCGAGGTGCTATCCAACCTCATCGACAACGCCCTACGCTATGGAAACCCCGGCGGTCACGTTACCCTGATGGTCGAAGCGGGCGAGCGGCCCACGCTCTCGGTACAGGACGACGGGCCCGGCATTCCGGTTGATGAGCGCGCACGCATCTTCGAGCGTTTCTATCGATTGCAGAACAGCGATAGCGACGGTTGCGGACTCGGCCTCTCCATCGTCGAGGAGATCGCCCGGTTACACAACGCGACGGTCGAGGTGACTAGTGGTGCCAACGACCGGGGAAGCCGCTTCACCGTCGTGTTCGGAAGTCGCAGTCGCGCCCGCGTGTGAGCGGAAAGTCCAGTACGAATTCAGGAAGTAATTCACGAGAACGGCTGGAACGATGCCGATGAGCTGGTCGAGTTGCGGCGGGGCATGCGGCACCCACAGGGTCATGGCGCTGAAGGTCGCGAAACTGACGCCCAGTGTCGCGAGCGACACCAGGTTGTATTTCAATCCCTTGATGCGGGTTCGGTCCACGCTGCGTCGATCCTTGAACGTCCAATAGTTGTTGAGAAAGAAATTCCAGATGATGGAAATCTCAACCGCCAGCGCCGAGGCCACGTATTTGTTGAGCCCCGTGTGCAATACGCCAGTGAACACTCCCAGGTTCACGAGAGTGCCGGACGCTCCGACCAGCGCGAAGCGGATGAAGGTGCGCAAGGCGCGCAGCCGTATCCACCACGCGTTGAGCACGAATTCGACGATGTCCGCGAGCCCGAGTTTGCTCTGGCCCTGTTTGCGGTCGATGAAGTCGACGGGGACTTCTTTCACCACCGCGCCGAGCGTGACGGCCTGGTGGAGGAGAGCCACCTGGAAGGCATAACCCTTGACCCGCAGCGCCCCGAAGTCGATCTGGCGCAGAATCGAGGCGCGGATGGCGCGAAAACCGGCCGTGCAATCGCGGATCCCGTAAAGGCCCACGATATAGCGCGCCACCCAGTTGCCGCCCGCCGAGTTCAACTTCCGCCAGACACTCCATTCGGCCGGGATGCTGCCGCCCTTGACGTGGCGACTGCCGATCACGAAGTCAGCGGATTCCTCGAGCGTCGCCAGGAGTCTCGGCACGTCGGCCGGAGCATGCGAGAAGTCGGCATCCATCTCGAAAACAACATCGGCGTGCAACTCATGCATGGCGTACTGCATGCCGCGAATGTACGCAGCGCCCAGCCCTGCCTTATCGCCCGTGATGAGATGAACGTTCGGCTGATCGCGCATCGCCTGCCGCACCAGCTCGGCGGTGCCGTCGGGCGAATTGTCATCGACCACCAGGATGTGCATCTCGTGGTGGAGACGGCGAAATTCAGCTTGTAGCGACGTCAGCAGCGCAGCAATATTGCCGCGCTCGTTATACGTCGGCAGGATGATCACGACCTTCATCAGTGCCCTCTATGTTCAGTACGGATTATGCGACTCTCTACAACACTTTGCCTGGCGCTGCTCGTTCTCACCCGCACCGCTTCAGCCTGGAACAGCGCCGGGCACATGATGATTGCGGCTGTGGCTTACGAAAAATTGACCCCCGCTGCGCATGCACGCGTCTCCGGCCTGCTGCAGCTCAACCCCGATTATCCCAGGTGGGTGGCGCGCGCGAGTCGCGCCGAGCGCGACGAAGTGGCCTTCGTGATGGCGGCGACCTGGCCCGACGAGATCAAGTCGGAACGGGATTATCAGAACGACGGCGACCGCCCTTTCGGGCCCGATACCGCGCGCAACATCGGCTACGCCGACCATCTCCAGCATCGCTACTGGCACTTCATCGATGTGCCGTTCTCGACCGATCACACGCGGCTGGCGCAGCCAGCGGTCCCTAACGCGCAGACACAGATTGCCTTGTTTCGTAAGACTCTGGCCTCCTCCAACGCGAGCGACGCGTTGAAGTCGTACGATCTGGTATGGCTGCTGCATCTCGTGGGCGACGTGCATCAGCCGCTCCACGCGACTTCGCGGTTCACGCACTGGCAACCCGACGGAGATGCGGGCGGGAATCGGGTCGCGTTATGTCAGCGGCCGTGCCGAAACGAGTTGCACGCATTCTGGGATGACGTTCCTGGAACCGAGAAAAACCCTATGGTGGCCATTCGGCGCGCAGCGCACCTGCCGACAACCGATGCGCGCGTTGCGGCGATCGACGATGAGCGCCAGTGGATCCGGGAAAGCTTTTCGATTGCCCAGAATTCGGTCTACATCCCACCGATCGGCAACGGACCCGGTCCATACTTCATCGACGGCCCGTATCGCAGCATCGCCCACCGGGTCACGGGCGATCGCCTCGCGCTGGCGGGCGCCCGGCTGGCGCATGTGCTGAACGAGGCATTTCATTGAGGTAAGCTGAGCAGATGAAGGATACGTTCCCGCAGACCTGGATCCGGCTCCTGCAAGCGGCGGTGCTTGCCACTGCGACGGCGGCGTTGTCGCTGGTGTGGACTGGCGCGCGCGCCAGCGACGACAAAGTCGAGGACGCCAAGACCACCATCAAGCAGGACGCAAAAGAGGTCGGCCAGAAAATTGCTCGCGAAAGCAAGCAGGTCGGGCAAGCGGTAGCGCGTGACTCGAAGGCCGTGGGCCACGCCGTCGCCGCGAAATCCAAGGAGGTCGGACACGCCATTGCGCAAGACTCTCGCGAGGCAGGCCACGCGATCGCGCAGGATTCGAGGAAAGTGGGCGACGCTGTAGCTCACGGTGCGAAGACCGTGGGTACCACGGCGAAGCAGGACACGAAGAAGGTTGGGGCCGCGATCACGTCGGGTAAAGCGGACGATCCGAAGTAATTCCGGAGCGGGGGTCTATGAACGTTGAGACAGGGTCGCCCGCGGCGCTCCAGCGCAAGAGCGACGTGCTCATCATTGGCGGGGGTCCAGCGGGGTCGACGGCCGCCATCACATTGGCCGAGATGGGCTATGACGTGACGCTGCTGGAGAAGGCGCACCATCCACGCTTCCATATCGGCGAATCGCTCCTCCCGGCGAATCTGCCCCTGTTCGAGCGCCTGGGCGTCGCCGCCGAGATCAAGGCGATCGGCATGGAGAAGTGGGGCGCGGAGTTCGTCTCCCCCTGGCACGCAGTGCGCAGCCAGACCTTCGAGTTCGCCGAGGGCTGGAACAAAGGACTGCCCTTTGCCTACCAGGTGCGCCGCTCACAGTTCGACGAAATCCTGATTCGGCGCGCCGCCGACCGTGGAGCCCACGTCATCGAGGGCTGCAGGGTCAGGGAGGTCGCCTTTCTGGCCGCCGCCGACGGAGCCCGCGTCGAGGCGGAACACGAAGACGGCCGCAAGGAGTCCTTCGAAGCGCGCTTCGTCATCGACGCGTCGGGTCGCGACACCTTTCTCGGTAACCGGCTCAAGACCAAGCAGCGTAACCGCAAGCACAATAGTTCGGCGATGTACGCGCACTTCAAAGGCGCGCAACGGGACGCTGACTGTAAGCGAGCGGGCAACATCTCCCTGTTCTGGTTC
>DATBCZ010000247.1:0-5401 GCA_036270175.1 Steroidobacteraceae bacterium
CGGTAGTGGCGGGAGGCGAATACCGCGCCCGCCTCCGCAACCAGGTTGCCATAACCCTGCGCGAAATCCGGGGGGACTTCGGTGGCCGCGGCCGTATCGGCGGCGATGGAAATCATATGATGAATGTCAGTGTGTGGAGCGGAGCCCGGCAGGTCGACGTGGCGAACGAACTCGCCCATCTGCACAGGGGAGTCGATCAGCTGGGCCAGCGAGACGGGCTCGAACTCCAACGCTCCGCCCTCGCCCGCGTGTGTCTCGAGCGAGCAGGTCGCAGTCCAGCCGTTGGGAATCGCCACAGAGCCGACCGCGGGAATGGTTGCCGCGTCACGGCCCTTGGGGAGGAAGACAAACTCGTTCCAGCGAATGATGGCCAGTCGCGCGGTGCTGCCCGGCGAGCTCGCAAAGCCACCACCGTCGGCAGCCATGCCCGTGTCGAGCGTGATGTCGAGCTGAGTAGCGCCGGCCGGAACCGTGACACTGATGGCGTACATCTCGTAAGGATCGCGCTGCCACTCCAGCCGTTGTCCATTGGCTTTGATCTCGAGGCCGATAATGGAATCCAGCGGCCCGGCGGGCGCGTGTTCGGCAGGAATCCATTTCGGGTAGACGAGCACCAGCGGCCCCGGTTTGACGGCGAGGGTCTCGTGGGTCTGCAAATGCCGCCGGATCACATCGCGGGCGTCTATCCGGACAGTGAGGTCGGCTCCAAAGGTTGTCGCGCAGGTCAGAAGCATCACGGCCAGCGCCGCGCATTGAGTGCGGGTCATTGAGATTTACCTTCCTGTGGTGAGACTGAATCGGGCGCCGTCTTATGCAGCGGCGCTTGTAGAAGGATGTTCACGCACGGACCCGTGGCTTGGCAACCGCAGGTCCGTGGCGGGAGCAAACAAATTCTTTACTTGTTGACAGAGCGCGACTATCTTCGCGCCCCGTCATTAGTTGCAGAAGGCGTGCCTGTGGGCAGTTGTATCGGTGGAAGTTGTTGCTGCGTGAAACGCGGCTGCGATCCGGCTCGATAACGCCAAGGCATTCCTGGCGCTGTCCTGCCGATAGCAGGCAGCGCAAACGGCGCGAACGCCCGGTTCGCACCCGAACTTGCTCTCCAGAAACTTCCCTCGACGAGGGTGGCGGACGCCCCGTTCGGCTCCTGGAGAAATACGATGGTCAGAAAAATATACAAGAGCATCGCGGAGCATCCGCGGATGCGGCAGATCGGCCCGGGTCTCATCACCGGGGCGGCCGACGACGATCCGAGCGGAATCGCAACCTACTCGCAGGCAGGCGCGCAGTTCGGGTTCCACATGCTGTGGACCATGATTTTCACGTATCCCCTGATGGTCGGTATCCAAATGGTCAGCGCGCGACTCGGATGCATCACGGGCCGGGGCCTGGCGGCGAATGTGAAAGCGGTTTTCCCTCGGCCGGTGCTCTACGGCATCGTGGGCCTGTTGCTGGTGGCCAATACGATCAATGTCGCAGCGGATATCGCCGCCATGGGTGAGGCATTGCGGCTGCTGATTGGTGGGTCAGCTCACCTCTACTCAGTACTCTTCGGCGTCACCTGCCTGACGTTGCAGGTCCACCTCAGGTATGAGACCTACGTGCGTTATCTGAAATGGCTGACGCTGGGCCTTCTCTCCTACGTGGCGGTGGTTTTCACGATCCATGTGCCGTGGGACCAGGTGATTCGGGGTGCTCTTCTCCCCGAGCTTCGGTTCGACCACAACACCATCTCGATGCTGGTGGCCGTGCTCGGCACCACGATCAGCCCGTACCTGTTCTTCTGGCAGGCGGCCCAGGAAGTCGAGGACCTCAAGGCCATCGCGGCCCGCAATGGTGGCGGTCACCTGCCGCCGCACGCGGAAGCGGTGGCGCGACAGCACCTGCGCCGCATTCGTTGGGATACCTACCTGGGAATGGGCTTTTCGAATCTGATCGCGTTTTTCATCATCCTCGGCACGGCGGCGACGCTTCACGCGGCCGGGATCACACACATCGAGACTGCGGGACAAGCGGCGGAGGCGCTGCGTCCGATCGGCGGTCCGGCGACCTTTCTGTTGTTCAGTCTCGGCATCATCGGCACTGGAATGCTGGCGGTCCCGGTACTTGCGGGATCCGCGGCCTACGCCGTCGCCGAGAGCTTCGAGTGGAGTTCCGGCCTGGACTCCAAGGTGCACGAGGCGCGCGAGTTCTACGCAATCGTGGCCGTCGCCACGATCGGGGGCGTGCTTCTGAACTTCGCGCACCTGGACCCGATGCGGGCTCTCGTCTGGTGCGCTGACATCAATGGCGTGATCGCCATTCCGATCATGACCGTCATGATGTTGCTGGCGGCGCGGCACGACATCATGGGTCAATTCGTCATCCGGCCGCGGCTGCGCGGTCTCGGGTGGGCGGCAACCGGCGTCATGACAGTGTCGGTGCTCGCCATGTTCGCCACAGGTTAGGGTATTATTTCTTCTTCTGGGTTGCCAGGTACGCGCGGGCGGCATTCAACATGGCGGTGTCGTCTTGCGCGGGCACGGCGACGTCGACATGGATTCCCGCTGACAGGGGTCGCTTGTCTTCGAGGAGTATTTCGCCGGTCGGTAGCACGACGCCTCGATTCGCCCCGGGCGGGAAGACCAGGGACGATACTGCCCCATTGACGGCGGGTTTCTCTTCGCCAATCACGGCCGCATGACGGTAACCCTGCAGTACCGCGGCAACCAACAGTGCGCCACTGTCGGTGCGATTGTCGATCAACACGGCTACCGGGAGATTGGTGGGTTTGTGCCCGGTCGCCTCGGACTCGTATTTCGTCAGCGTGCCTTGCTTCGTGACTGTCTGGAACAACGTCTGGCCGCTCTTGATGAAGAATCCCACCAGGCATGACGAGTCAGTCAACGGTCCACTTTCGTTGCCACGCAGATCGAGGACGAACCCGCTGATGTCGTCTGCCGATTTGAGATCGAAATAACGTACGAAGTCGGCACACGTGCGCCGGACGTTGGGGTCCGTCACATTCATGGTTGGCAGAGTCACGATCCTCAGCGAGGCGACGTCGCGGGTTGATGGCCCTCCGCTCGTGCCTGGGGCGAAATAATCGGCCCCAATGGTGCTCAGGAATCGCGCGCCGTGACCCAGTGAATTCACCACCCCCGTCATCGCCGCCTGCGCGAGGGCGTTGGCGTCAGCGGGCTGTTCCGTTGCGTCGATCGCCGCTAACGCGGCTGCCTTCAGATCACGCACGTTGAGGGGGAAGTAGACGGTTCTCAGGATATAGCGGCTGAAAGATGTGACGCGGTTCTCGTCGGCGGGTGTCATGGCGGGCGCCGAAGCAGGCAGGCGCTCGTGAATATGAGCAACAATCCCGCTCGCCAGGTCATCACCTTCGTCAGCCGTGGCAACGCTCGATGCGGCCACTCCGCAGAGGAGCCAAGCCATTGCGAGCGCCAGACGACGCCGAAAACCTGAACTGAACACCTGACACTCCCGTGATTCGCGTTCCCGAAACTCAGCCGTTGATCTGATGACCGAAGGTCTGGCTTCGATTGAATACAAAGTCGGCGTGCGATTCTGTGACACAGGTGCAGGATCAAATTGACCCGGCCGCGCAGCGGGGACGAGACGCCTAAAGTGCGAGGTTCTGCTGCAAATCCGGGCGTTTATGGCTTGAATTGCCCCGTAGTTGGATCGCCACAATAGTGCAGGCATGAGCGAAATGCGTCTATTGGTGTGAGATTTAAGCGGTTTTCACTTAAGGGGTGTGAGTTCGGAGTAAGGGTTAGGCGCGGCAACATCACCAAACGGTGGCGATGACCCGGCGCTCATGAGGAATCTTGCGGTGCTCCCAGAGGTAGAGGGCTTGCCAGGTGCCGAGGGCCAACTCGCCGGCGACAATGGGGATGGAAATGGAGTTCTGCGTCAGTACGGTTCGGATGTGCGACGGCATGTCGTCGGGGCCTTCGGCATCGTGTTCGTAGACGGAGTCGCCATCCGGAGCCAGACGGGCGAAGCAGGCCTCTAAATCCCGGCGCACGCTGGGGTCGGCGTTTTCGCCGAGTATGAGCGATGCGCTCGTGTGGACGAGGAAGACATTGCACATTCCCTCCCGCACACCGGATTCCCGCACGAACGAGCCGGCCCGGGCGGTCACGTCGGTGAAACCGCGGCCGGCCGTGCGAATCGACCATTCCTGGCGCCTCATTCTGCTGCTCCTCGTTTTGGAAAGTGAACCGCCGGAGTGGCGAGAGTAGCATCTGCACGATGAATACTGATACGACACTAGCGGATGACGATGTACGTACCTGTGTGCGCGTGCTGCGCGCGATCGAGGCTGATCGATCGCATCTCACGCGACTCACACAAGAGCAGCGCCGCGAGCTTTTGACGCTTGCGGGGCTCGTCGCCAAACCCGAGCGGCATGATCTCGTGAAGATGGCGAAGGCGTTTCGGCGCGCCGAGCGGGAGGCGGCGAAGGAACGTGACAGGAAGGTCATCGAGCAAACCGGACTTCGCGTCCAGAGGCGCTCCGAAGTGTATGCGCCGCTCTGGCTCGAGCCACCGAAACCGGAGGACCTGGGCGATCGCCCTGCACTGCACCAGGAGCGCTCCTGCTACGTCTGCAAGAAGCCGTTCGCAAAGATGCACCGCTATTACGACTCCATGTGTGATGAATGCGGTGACTTCAATTACGCCAAGCGCGAGCAGACCGCCGATTTAAGCGGCCACTACGCGCTCGTGACGGGGGCCCGGGTCAAGATAGGCTTTCAGGCATCGCTCAAACTCCTGCGCGCGGGCGCGCACGTCGTCGTTACCACGCGGTTTCCCGTCGACGCGGCTGAAAGGTACTCGGAGGAGCACGATTTCCCTGCGTTTCGTGATCGTCTGCAGATCCACGGGCTCGATCTCAGGCATACGCCGAGCGTTGAGTTGTTCACCAGGTTTATGGTCGAGAGGCTACCGCGGCTCGACTACATTTTGAATAACGCTTGTCAGACCGTGCGTCGACCCGCCGGGTTCTTTCAACATCTCCTTGCCAGGGAGGCAGAAGCTCTTGCGTCACTTCCGCAGGCCCTGCGAGGTCCGCTTGCGAGTCATGACGAATTACGGCGGAGTCTGGAGGGAGCACAGGCGCAAGGCGTTGGCGCGCTCGTGACTACAGCAGCTGGGGGGCACGGCGAGGGACTTCTGCACAGCGCTGAGTTGTCGCAGCGGCGCTATCTCGATGAGGATTTTCGAGATGGTGAGGCGTTATTCCCGACTGATCGTTACGACGAGGATCGGCAGCAGGTCGATTTGCGTGAGATCAACAGCTGGCGACTGCGCATGCATGAGGTCGAGACGCCGGAGCTTCTGGAGGTGCAACTCGTGAACGCGATTGCGCCGTATATTCTGAACGCTCGGCTGAAGCCGCTCA
>DATBCZ010000248.1:0-7828 GCA_036270175.1 Steroidobacteraceae bacterium
GAAAACTCCTGATGACGTCACGCCCTTCGCGTCTCCCGACGATACAGTCGAGCACCACGTGAATTTCGGGAGCGACGCGACCACCGGTGTAGTCGGCCTCGAAGCGGCGAATGTTCACCAACAGTATGTAATCGGAGGGGAACGGGCTCGTCGAATCGGCCACCGATTGCCATAGGCCCGACCCGCGCAGCTTCTCGACGGAGAGCGTCTCGATAATGCTCGAAGGGCTGGCGGGCCAGCGGGCCGTCAGAAAAAAGCTCATGAGCCGGTCCGGTTTCACCAGCATGATCTGGGCGGACTGGAGACCGGGATCGGCACTCGGTCGGTTGAACCGCAGTGACGCCGCAACGGGAGCGCTGCCCGCCGGAACCGGCGCGGCGCGCAGATAGTAGACTTCCTCGGGACGGGCGTTGCTGTGGAAAAGCCCGCTACACCCGCTCAGAGAGAGTAACAGCGACAGCACCGCACCTACGCGTCCGATTGCTATGGTCACCGCGGAATCTCCACGCCTTTCTGCGGCTGTTGGTATAAGAGCTGCGACGGGTTCTCGCGCAGACTGTTGCTGAGCTCGCGAATCTCTTCCGCGGCAGCCCGTCCTTCCCGCAGGAAGCGCTCGAGCTCGGGCAGGCCGTCGCGGGTGAACGAGCGGATGTCCTGGCGGTTGTCGGCGATGATCTTGTCGATCAGGTCGGTCGCCTTGGCGAGATTGTCGGCCACTGCATGGAGGCGCTGAATTGTGGCCTCCACGTCGGGCCCGGCCGTGTCGATCACGTTGCGCAGATCATGGGCCGATCCGGCGATCTGCGCCGTCGCGCTGCGAAACTCCCCCAACAGGCCATTGAGATCACGCAGGGTTTGCGGCAACCCGATGCTCGCCTTGTTGAGGTTGGCCAACGTGCCGGAAAAGGCGGCCAGATTATCGTCGCTCAGGAGACGATCGGCGCGCTCCACGAGGTCGCCGACGGCGGTCGCGAGGTCGGGCAGGCTTTGCAGAAAAGTCTGCAGGCGCGACGGGCGCGCGCGTATCACCGGATACCTGTAGCTCGGCACGTCCGGCAACTCAGTGTGATCGTGCCGGGGCTGTAGCAGATCGACGAAAAGAAGACCCGTCACACCCTGCAACGACAGCTCGGCAACGGTCTTTTTGGATACCGGGGTCGTTGAATCAATGTCCACGACCACCATCACGCGACTCGAGTCCCGTGGATCGATGCGCATTTCCACGACCCGGCCAACGCTCACGCCGAGGTAGCGCACTGCAGAGCCGCGCTCGAGTCCGCTCACCGTGCCATCGAAATACACTTCGTAACGATTGTAGTCACGATGCTCGCGTGCGTCGGTATACCAGTAGACGAAAAGGGCGCCGACGAGGGTCACCAGCAGTACAAACGCTCCGACGGCCGCGTAGTTCGCGTTACGTTCCATGCCGCTCCAGTCGCGTACGGGCGCGCTCCCCGTGAAAATAGGCCTGGATCCACGGGTGTGGGTTGTTGACGATGCCTTCGAGCGTATCGACTTCCATATGGCGGTCCACGATCACCCCTACACGATTGCAGGTGCGGAAGATCGTGTCTAGATCATGAGTGATCATGACTACGGTCAGCCGCAGTTCCTTCTGCAGGTAGAGTATTAACTCGTCGAATTCGGCGGCGCTGATCGGGTCGAGACCCGATGTGGGCTCATCCAGAAACAGCAGCCGCGGATCGAGCGCCAGGGCGCGCGCGAGGGCGGCGCGCTTGATCATGCCTCCCGAGAGCTGGGAAGGATATTTTTCCGCGGCATCCGCGGGAAGTCCGGCGAGCCGGATTTTCAACATGGCGAGCTCGTCGCGTGCCTCGGGCTCCATGACCACGTGCTCTATCATGGGTAACTGCACGTTTTGCCGGACCGTCAGCGCCGAGTACAGCGCCCCCTGCTGGAAGGTGACGCCGTAGCGTGCCTTCACCTCGTATAGCTGACTCGTGGTCATCTTCGTAATGTCGCGCCCATCGATGCGGATGATTCCCGCCTGGGGACGCTGCAGCCCCAGGATGCTCCGCAATAGAACGGACTTGCCCGTCCCCGAGCCGCCGACGATGCCGAAAACTTCGTCCTCGCGGACCTCCATGTTGAGACCCTCATGGACGAGCTGCGTCCCGAAGCGGTTGACCAGTCCGATGACCTCGAGAATGGGATAGATCAAATGCCCATCTCCAGGAACAGCACCGCGAACACGGCATCGGCGAAAATCACGAGGAAGATCGCCTGCACGACTGCAAGCGTGGTCAGCCGGCCGAGTTCACGCGAGGAGTCGCGCACCTGCATGCCCCGATAACAACCGGCCATGGCGATGAGCATGGCGAAGATCGGCGCCTTGACGATACCCACCCAGAAGGTGGTCGCCGTGATCGATTCCTGTACCCGGGTCACGTACTGGGTCAATGGCATGTTGAGTAGAAAGCGGCACAAAAGAGCTCCGCCGGTGAGCCCGATGACATCCGCGATAATGGTCAACAGCGGCAACGCGATGACGAGGCCGAAGACCCGGGGGAGAATCAGCGCCTCGAACGGATCGACGCCCGTGGCGTACAGGGCATCGACTTCCTCATTGAGCTTCATCGAGCCGAGCTCAGCGGCAAAGGCGCTGCCGGAGCGGCCCGCGACAATAATGGACGTCAGCAACACGCCGAGCTCACGCAGCACACCGATGGTGACGAGGTCGACGACGAACACCGTCGCACCAAAGTTGCGCAGCTGCTGCGCGCTCATGTAGGCAATGATCACGCTGATCAGGAAAGCGATCAGCGACACGATCGGAATCGCGGTAATTCCCGTGTCGTACACGTGTCGGGCAATCGAGATCGGCCGCAGGCGTTTCCAGCTCGTAATGGCGCGGATCGCGGTAACGCTCATCCGGCCGAGGAAGGCGAGGTCACTGACGAGATCCCTGACGTACAGGACGGCATGCTGTCCGAGTAAAGTCAGGGAGCGCAGCGCCGGCAACTCGATCTCATCGACCAGGCTCAAGGGGACCCGGGGACGTTGCTGCGTGCAGACCGGAATCTGGCCCTTGAGAGTCTGATCCACCAGGCGCAGCTGATCGGGCGGCCCGCCCTTGAACGTCACCTCCACTCCTACGGCTTCGGTGCACTTGATGAACTGGTGCAAGAGCCAGGCGCCCGACAGATCGAGCACCTCCAACCGGTTGGTGGAGATTTCGACCCGCCGCGCCCCACCCAGATCGAGCGTCGTCAATGCGGCATCGAGCGCGCCAAATCGCAGGGCGCGCCATTCCCCGGTCAGCTCGAGCTCCAGCCCCCGGTCGGAGCGCCGGATCTCGAGCATCGATTTATCGTCAGCGTGCTGTTGCACGTGACCCCTTTAACTAGGCGTTCGGATGAGCCCGGCAATGATAAAGGGGGTCGCTCGATTTGCGACGACTGTTTTAGGGGATCAGGTTTCGTCGCGGTAGCGGCGGATGCGGGCGGCCGCATAGGCGCAGGCGGCGGCAAAGAGGATGCCGAGCCAGAGATCGATGTTGGTGAACGCAGTGGCGACGTGGACCCGATCGTAGACCTCGGGGATGGACACGACCTCCGCGGGACCGACATTCTTGATCGAGGCCAGCAGGGCAGTCTCGATGCGCATGCTTCCCCAGATGCCGTCCCAGCGATAGTCGATGAGACTCGAAATCCAATGGGTGCCGAAGGCGATCCGCTCGCCGATGGCAGCGAGCAGCGGCACGACGGTCACCCACATGAGCACATTGCGTCGCAGTCCGGCGGACGCGAGCAGGAAGACGCCGAAAAAGGGCGCGTACCAGAGCATGGAGATCACCAGGCCGAGGAACATTACCGCCTGAGTCTTCAGAAACGCCACGGTGTCCCAGACGATGAGCTCCGGAGCGTGCCCGATCGCTGCGCGAAGATTCCAGATCGCGGTGAAAAGAACGTCGGTGACCAGTGCGAGAGCGAAAGTACCCAGCGGCAGAACGACACAGCTCACGAAGATCTTCGAGGCGACCGTGGCCCCGTCGGTGACCGGCAGGGACTTCCAGAACAGGATGCTGCGATCTTTCCGCTCGGCGTAAAGGCAGTCCAGCAGGTAGAAATTGAGCAGGAGAATCATCACGAGGTAGTGAGGTATCGTGAGTGCCCACTGCGCCAGCGCAAACACGATGGTCTTGTTCCGCGGATCGAGCCACTCGGAGGAATCGGTGGCATCGATCTTGAGCGCTCCGTGCGTGAGCAGTGCACAGATGAGCAGCAACGCAGTAACCGCGAGCGGCGCCATCCAGAGCGAGCGGTGCTCCCAGATCTCTCGCCGGACGAGCGTCTGAAACATCCTGATCTTCGGATTGTTGGTCGCCCAGGCACGCCAGCCTCCGGTACGCTGGCCGGTCGTGGCCGCGCGCGATGTGACCGCCGCCGGGCTGCTCAAGCGACCTCCATCTTGGCGACGAAAAGATCGGCGATGGAGGGTGTGCGGATTTCTCCGAGGGCGGCGAGCTCGGCCGCCGGCCTCAGGGGTGCCTGCCACCGGTCCGCCGGCCGATCAAAAATCATCACCACTCGACCAAACACCTCGCGCTCGTAGAAAGGCTGCAGCGCACGCGCCTGGGCTGCTTTGTCGGGAGCCACGGTCAGCTGCACATAGCGCTCGGCCAACCCCTCGACAGAGCTGTCGAGTACAACCCGGCCGTGATTGATGAAGAGCACGTCGGTAAACAGATTCTCGACTTCTTCCACCTGGTGGGTCGTCACGAGTATCGTGCGCTCAGCGTTGAAAAAATCGTTCAGCAGCGCGTCGTAGAACTGCCTCCGGTACAGCAGGTCGAGCCCGAGCGTCGGCTCATCCAACACCAGCAGCTGGGCATCGATTGACAGGATCAATGCCAGGTGCAGCTGGGTCACCATGCCCTTGGAGAGCTCGCGCACCCGGCTTCTCATGCGGATGTCAGTCCTGCGTAGAAACTGTTCCGCGCGCGCCCGGTTGAAGCGCGTGTGCACGCCGGCGACGAGCTCCAGTGCCTGGCCAACACGCAACCACCCCGGCAACACCGCCACGTCGGCAATGAACGAGACGTCGCGCATCAGCTCGTCGCGCCGTGAGCGCGGATCCAAGCCCAACACCCGCAGCTCGCCTTCGAAACTCGTGAGGCCGAGAATCGCCTTCAGGGCGGTCGTCTTACCGGCGCCGTTGGGTCCGATGAGGCCGACAATGCGCCCAGGCGCCACCGAGAAGCTGACATCCTCCAACGCGGGCGTCGAGTGACCGGTACGCCGGCCGTACGATTTTCTCAGGCCCCGGGCCTCAATTACCTTTGTCATCACCCTGTCCTGGCGTGGAGGGGTATGGCGCCGTGGGCGCGGCCGCCCCGTTACGCAGCAGGTCGGCGGGCGACAGGCCCAGCCGCTGAATCGTGGCGTAGACCTTCGGCCACTCCTCCTCGAGGAAGCGTTGCCGCTCGTCCTTCATCAAGGCGTTGCGCGCCCCGCTGCTGACGAACATCCCCAACCCTCGCCGCTTTTCCACCAGCTGCTCATCAACGAGCTGCTGGTAACCTTTCAGGACGGTGAGTGGGTTCAGTCTGAATTCCGCTGCCACGTTCCGGACCGACGGCAGCGGATCGCCTTCCTTCAACACACCTTCCAGAATCATCGCGACCACCCGGTCCCGCAGTTGCCGGTAAATCGGCAGGCTGTCATCCCACTGCGGGTCCATCAGGTCTTATGCACACTCTGTGACAGAAGGTTAGCGGACTAATCTACCAAAACAGCGGGCTGGGGCTGACCAAACCAGACGTGGGCCGGCTGTACCGAGAGCTTGGCCATCCAGGGCGTTGTGGTGATGGGGGTGTTATGCACCACCGCCGTGGACTGGACAAAGCTCAAGCTCATTGCCGCCGTGATCGCCAGCGCCGCAGTACCACAAGCCAGCGCCTTCAAGCCATTGTTTATCAAAGAATTCATGTCGCGTCTCCGTTCGTGGGGGGTTAAATCGCTCTCTGCATCAGCTCGCCGTCGTCATGGTGTTATATATAACTACATCACTAGATGAGTGTCAAGGCAGCTCACCAAATTATTTTTCAGGGAGAGGGCTGGGATCTAAACCGCCGGCCCAGGCTCCGGCGTTCACAAGGACGTGGGGGACCCTTCGCCTGCTATCTCGCTCAGGAGGCCGCTCGCGCAAGGCCACCGGGGCAGGTGGTCCCGGATTCAGATGCGCCGGGACGTCAGTTCAGATGCAGCAAAGGCCTTCAGGGTTTGTGCGCGGCTCGAGATGCAGCACTCGGGAGGCGCGCGTAGAGTGCGAGGCGATGGACCTCGATGATGGCGAATTGATGCTGCGTTATGCGCGTGGCGATTTGCGCGCCTTCGAGACGCTCTATCAGCGCCATCGCGGCGGGCTTTACCGCTATTTGTCGCGACACACTCGCAATCCGGAATCCGCGAGCGACCTCTTCCAGGAGGTGTGGAGCAAGGTCATCGCCAGCCGCGAGCGCTATGAGCCGCGCGCGAAGTTTCAGACGTTCTTGTATCGCATCGCGCACAACTGCTTCGTCGACTACTGCCGGCGCTCTACGGTTCGCGCGGAAGTCAGTGGCGACGCGCAGGACGATTGGCAAGGCTCGTTGCCGGCGCCGGAGGACGAGAGACCGGATTCACGCGCGGAACTTGCGCAAACGGTCGCCCGCTACAAGATCGCCCTGGCGGACTTGCCGGCCGAGCAGCGGGATGTGTTTCTTCTGTACGAAGAGTCCGGACTCTCACTAGAGGAGATCGCAGTCATTACGGCCGTGGGCCCAGAAACAGCGAAGAGTCGCCTGCGCTACGCGGTGACGAAGCTGCGTCATGCGCTCGGGACCGCCGCGCCGCTCAGCACTGCGCCCGCCGCTGTCATCGGCATCAAAGTGGTCGTGGAGGGCGGATGATTACCGACTCTGACTACCACGATGACTTCGAGGCGTACCTCAAACGGCGCGTGTCTATCGATCGGCGCCTCGCCTTGATAGACCGGCTGGAGCCGCCACCGGAGCTCGATCGGATCATCATCGGCAAGGCGCGCGCGGCCATTCAGAGCCCGGCACCGGTAGCGGTTTTCAAGGCACCGGGGTGGGCTGTTCCCATGGGGTTGGCCGCAACGATTCTCGTGTCGCTCTCGATGCTGTTGGACCTGGGGATGCGGCAGGCCATACGACAGGATGCGGGCCGTTCACAGGCCCTCGCAGCTATGGAGGAGCCGCTTACGGAGATTGCGCTGCCGTTCGACGCGCAACCGGAGTTGGCGGAGTCGGCGAAGGCTTCATTGACACGTGCGGTAGCACCCGTCGAGAACAGGTCGCCATCGAACTCATTGTCGCGATCGGCGGCCCGCATTAAGGCGCCGGCCGTCAGAGTTCCGTGGGCGTCGTTGCCACGCGCTTATTACATACCCGCGCCCGCGACAGCTCCACCTAACGAGCCGGTCGTCGTATTCCTCTCGGGCTCGGCCCATCACGGCGCCTCGGGCGGCATCACGGAGCGCGAGATGGCGGCAAGCCGCTTGCGAACCGCGGAAAAGCCCTCTGGAAGTGCCGATCCGATGGCGACCGTCATCGTTACGGCATCCCGGGGACACTTCGAATCTCAAGCCGTGGCGAGCGCAATTTCGATAACGGACTTTCCGCAAGGAGGGGTATCGGGAGACCTCGCGTCGCTTGCGGCCTCCCCGGCCGCTGCGCTCCCCAATATCCACATGGAAAGCGGCTCGGCACGGCAGTCGGCGCGGGCTGGCGTGGGCTCGGCCGCCGAGAGGCGCAAGCACCCGAATCCGCGCGCCTGGCTCGACTACATCGAAAAAATGCGCG
>DATBCZ010000249.1:0-2808 GCA_036270175.1 Steroidobacteraceae bacterium
GAGCTCTGTTAGAACTTCGCGGAGCCGCCGCCGACGGTAGCTCCGCCGTCAATGACGAGATTCTGGCCGGTGATGAACCGGCCGGCTGGCGAGCACAAGAACACTACGGCGCCGGCCACGTCGTCGGGCTCACCGAGTCGGCGCAACGGTGTGGTGTCCTCGCTGGCCTTCGCGATCTTCGGGTTTTGCCACAGGGCGCGGGCGAAATCCGTCTTGATGATCCCCGGAGCGACGCAGTTGACTCGGATGTTGTGCGGTCCGAGCTCCACGGCCAGGTTACGCGCGAGCTGGAAATCGGCCGCTTTGGAAAGGCTGTAGGCCCCCAGGAGCGCGGTGCCTTGCAAGCCTCCCACGGACGATACGATGACGATCGCGCCGTCACGGCGCGTGGTCATCTCCGGTGCCACGAGCTGGATCAGCCAGTGGTTCGACAGGATGTTGTTATCGAGGATCTTGCGGAACTGCTCGTCCGTGATGGTCGCCATGGGCCCCATGTGCACGTTCGTCGCCGCGTTGCAGACCAGGATGTCGATTTTCCCGAAGGCCTCGCGAGCCTTGGCGGTGAGATTCACCAGGTCTTCCTTGGAGGAGATATTGGCGGCTACGGCAATCGCCGTGCCAGGACCGCGGGCCGCATTTATGGCATCCGCCACCGGCGTGCACGCATCGAGCTTGCGCGAGGAAATGACGACCTTGGCGCCGTGTTCGGCGAGGCGCTCGGCCACCGCGCGCCCAATGCCGCGCGATGAGCCGGTGATGACGGCCACTCGGCCGGAAATGTCAAATAGCGACACTGTGCTTAACCTCTACCCTGTCGGAACGCTCACCTAAGACTAACGCCAAATACCTTCTGTCACACGAGCGTGTCAACATGCCTGAAGGTCGGCGCGGCACGACTCGCGCTGAAGGGCTCTATCCTGGTGATCATCCATGGAATTTGAACTCAGCGAAGACCAAGCCATGCTGCATGACTCCGTGCGGCGGCTGGTCGCGCGGGAGTACACGTTCCAGCGCCGGCAGGCGTTCCTCGAATCCCCGCACGGCTCCAACCCCGAAATCTGGCGCCTGCTGGCGCAGCAGGGCGTCTTCAGCTCGGGTTTGCCGGAGGATGCCGGCGGCTACGGCGGCTCCATCGAAATCATGCTCGTGATGGAGGAACTGGGCCGCGGGCTGGTGCTCGAGCCGTTCCTGAGCACCGTGGTACTGGGCGGCAGGCTCATCCGCGATCACGGTACGGTGATGCAACGAGCCGTCCTGCTACCCAAGATTGCGACTGGCGCTCTGCGCAGCTCGCTGGCTCACCATGAGGCCGGCGCCCGCTACGTGCTCGATCACGTGGGCACGACTGCCCGGCGAGGCAGGGGCTTCTATTTCCTGAACGGCAGCAAGGCGGTAGTACTGGACGCTCCGCTCGCTGACATGTTGATTGTGTCCGCGCGGGACGAAGCGGCCGGCGGCTTGTCGTTGTTCATGGTCGGGCCAGATGCAACGGGTGTCAAAGCAACGGCATACCGTACCCGCGATGGCCGTTCCGCAGCGGATGTTGTCCTCGACAATGTCCAGGTGCCGACGGCCGCGCGGCTCGGGGCGCCCGGTGTCGCACTGATCGCCCTGGAACAGGCGGTGGACTGCGCACTGGCGGCGCTCTGCGCCGAAGCGGTTGGTATTATCGAAGCCCTCAACGAACTCACGCGGCGTTATCTCAACTCCCGCCAGCAGTTCGACCTGTTCCTGATGACGACCCAGGCAAAATCCATGAGCTACCTGGCGAGCGCCCGTTGCCGGGAGCGCGACCGTTCCGAGCGCCGCCGGGTTTTGTCGGCGGCGACGGCCTGTGTGGGCAAGGCCGCACGTTGCGCGGGACAACAGGCGCTGCCGCTCCAGGACAAAGTCGGAATGTCGGCCGAGTTGGCGATCAACCACTATTGCAAGCGTCTGACCCTGATCGAGGCGCAATTGAGCATCTCGTCACACGGTGCGGCGCAACATATCGCGATGCCTTTGGACCTGTGACGGCCGTCGCCAGCTCGCTGTTGGAAGTACCTCGCCTGCGAAACAACCTCGTTCAGGCGTAAGCAGCGCCCCGCGTGGTCGGATGAAACCGTCTCACGCAGACGACCCCGATCACGATGAAGGCGAGCATGAGAGTGACCTGCGCGGCGACGAAGGGAGGCTCATTCCCCTTGGGCGCCAGCGCGTGCAGCGCCGGAATCTTCAGGAATGATTGCACCACGGCGACGAAGCAGTTCAGGTAAAGGGAGATCAAGGCCGTGGTGACGTAAATCCAACGCCACGCCCCGGCTACGTGATAGACGTAGAAGGCGAGGATCGCGATCGCAAGCACCACTAGCGAAATGACACCCACCACCCGGGCCGGATCGACCGGGCCGGGAAACATGAATCCAGTGACGCTCGTCAGAACGGTCGTGAGCAGGAAAATACCGGTCCAGGTGTCGAGCCGTTTCCCGGTCCATAGGCCCGCGGCCACGACGAGGCCGGTAAAGATGCCGATGAGGCTGATGATGACGTGAAGCAACGTGAACGTCGCGGTCGACATGCCGATGATCATGGAGGGTCTCCGCTGAGGGGTGTTTTCTGGGTGCACCTTCGGAAGGTGCAGGGTAGACCTACAGCGGGCGGCGGGGATTGAAGAATCACGCCATCATCAGGCACATCCTGCCGCGCTTTGTTATCCGGGAGCCAGGATGGCACGCTGAACCAGCCAGACGAGCGCCAGTCCGGCAATAGCCGCAGACCCCCATGGAAGCACGGCGTTTCGATACAGGCGGCCTGCCCTGAGCTGGTAGA
>DATBCZ010000250.1:0-3086 GCA_036270175.1 Steroidobacteraceae bacterium
AACGATCTTCGCCTTGATCGCTTCGTACTCCGCATCGGTGATGAGTTTTCCGTCGAGCATCTGTTTCGCTTCCTGTAGCCGGCGCACGGCATCCGGCTGACCGGCCATTCCTGGAGGCGCATAGCCGCCCGCCCCCGATACCTGGATTCCACCGGAACGGGCGCGCAGTTCCTCGAGCTCGCGCACCCGGCGTTTCTCGCGCCAGGCCTGATCCTGCGCCTGGCAGATGCGATAGACCGCTTGCGCCTGCTCTTTGCGCAGCCCCTGGAATTCGAGGCGCTGCGAGCCCTGGCTGCCCTGAGACGCGAGGTCGGTGGCGCGGCCCGCGCGCACCAGCAGATCCGCTCCCAACATACCTACACGCAACGTCACTTCCTCCAGGTCCTGCCAGCGGATGTCCGATACGTCGAATCCACCCAGAAGCTTGCGGGTGAGCTGAATCAACCGGCCGCTCGTCGCCGCAATCAGCAGCCGCCGGTGGGACAGGGAAAAGATACGGCGCTGGATGGCCCAGGCTTCGAGTGTCTCGCTCGGAATGAGGACGGACCTCAAGTATTCGAGCGGCTTGGCGAGACCCGCCTCGGCTCCAATCATGGTGTCGTTCATTTCCTTCACCTGCGGCAACTTGCTTTTTATGGACTATTTCTTCGGGGGGCCTCCGCCCGGCGATCCGCCACCCGCCGCGCCGCTCTGCACGAGCTCGGTCCGGAAGTCGCGGAGCTTCGCTTTCAGGGCTCGCTCGTTAGCCGGCCCCATGCGAACCATGAGCTTCTGGCCCGCCGAGAGATCCTCCAGCTTCGGATCCGCGAACTGGTAGAA
The DNA here is from genome assembly GCA_036270175.1 of Steroidobacteraceae bacterium. GTDB lineage: Bacteria > Pseudomonadota > Gammaproteobacteria > Steroidobacterales > Steroidobacteraceae > 13-2-20CM-66-19. The sequence continues at coordinate 820 of DATBCZ010000250.1, forward strand.
CACCTTCGGCTGCACGAGCTCGATCGGTCCCTGCGGCTCCGGTGCCGCCAACAAGTGGTCGATCACCTCGACCAGCCGGTCATTGAAGAACCGTCCCGGATAACCGAGATCCTCGTACGACTGCTGGAACAACGGGTAGAGGTGAAAATAAACGGTCGCAAGCGTCTTGGGATCCGTCGATTCAACGAGATGGATGAACGGCGCATAACGCACGGAGTTCGCGGCGCCGAGCGTCATGGCGTCACCCTGGTTGGCGATGACGGTCTCTCCCGGCGTCGGTTTCACCGGACGCAGATCGACCGCCACCTTCTTCCGAGGGAGGTTGTCGATCGTCGCCACCATGTGGCGCACGATGTTTTCCTGCACCAGGAATTGCTCGACCGGCTTCGCACCGAGAAAGCCCACCAATGAGTCGTGAACCACCTGGTCGCTCTGGTTGAGCGCCGGCAGGGCTGTCGTATCGGTGCCCGCACCGGGAATCGGGTGCTGGATGCCACCATCATCCGCTTTCACCGCCGGCGCCGGCGGCGGACGGTTCTCCACCTTGACGGGAGCAGGAGTCGAAGCGGAGTAACGATAGTAGGCAGCGATGCCGACAATCACCACGACCACGGCGGCAGCGGACCACCAGATCGCCTTGTTTCGGAAGGACTCTTCGGCATCCCTCGCTTTGTTCCACATCCTGACGTTACCTCTCGCCCGTTGCGGCCGGGGGTACTGTACTACCGTTTGCCGCGAGTGTTCCAAAACCCCAGATTGCCCCAACGGAAAGCGTGACCGCCAGGTTGACAACAGAGCTTCGAACCATGGAACCCCGGCCACGCTCGAGCATTTTACGATGCGTCGCATCACATTGATTTGATTGAAATATCACAGTCCTGTGCGACAGTCTGTGCATAGTATTCTCCCCCAGGGGAAGCAACGACGAGCAAAGGAGACCTGCGCGCATGAAGCTGCGACTTCTTCACCTTGAAGACAACGGAGATGACGTGGAGTTGGTGCGCATGACGCTCGCACGGGACGGCGTCGATTGCGACATTCTCGCGGTGAGCTCCGCCGCCGCCTACCTCGCGGCACTCAAACAGCCTCACTTCGATGCTGTTCTTTCGGACAGTGCCATTCCCGGCTACGACGGCGGCGAGGCGCTATCGGCGGCGCGCAACCGCTTTCCCGAGATTCCCTTCATCGTGGTCTCCGGGAGTCCTGGCGTGACCCGCCCTCAGGCTGCGACCGGAGAAAATCCGACCGCGCGTGTCGCGAAGTCAGAACTCCATCGCCTCGGACCTGAGCTCAGACTTGCCGTCTCCCGACCGCAAGCCTCTCCCGACGTGGTCGCGAATCTCGAACGGCAGGTAGCGGAACTTACGGCCGAGGTCGGCCGCCGCAACACCGAGCTCGAAGTGTTGAATAACGAGCTCGAGTCATTCTCCTACTCCGTCGCGCACGACTTGCGCTCGCCGCTCATCACGATAGACGGATTCACGCAGGTGGTGCTCGAGAACACTGCGGGCTCACTGGATGAGATCAACCGCGACCACCTCCAGCGCGTCGCGACTGCAACGCGCCGCATGCATCGATTGATCAACGACCTGTTGGATTTATCCAAGCTCGTGCGCACGCCGCTTCACAGGGGGACGGTGGATCTCTCGAAACTCGCGCGGGAGATTCTTCAGACACTGCGCGATGGCGCTCCGAGCCGTGTAGCCGATCTGCTCGTAACGGAAGGGCTCAGCGTCTCGGGAGATTCCGGGTTACTGCGAATCGCCCTGGAGAACCTCCTGGGGAACGCCTGGAAATTCACGTCCCGAAAGGATCGCACGCATATCGAGTTTGGCTCGGGCCCCGATCGCGCCGGCCGCACAGTCTATTTCGTGCGCGACAACGGCGCCGGCTTCGATCCGCGTTACGCGACGAAGTTGTTCAGCCCGTTTCAGCGACTACATTCCGAGACGCAGTTCAGCGGCACGGGCATGGGACTGGCCACGGTCCAGCGCATCATCCACCGCCACGGTGGGGAGATCTGGGCGGAGTCCGCGGTGGATTGCGGGGCGGGGTTTTACTTCACGCTCGCGCTATGAGTGAGCGTGCATCAGTTCCAACAACTCGCCGGCGTGGCCGCGGACGTTCCCGTCACCTGCTGTAACCCCGTGTTGTCGAGGGTAAACGACCCGCACGTCGTGTCCTTGTCCTGGGGGGCTACCGGCTGGGCCGTGAGTAGGAAGGCCGCTCCCGTGCCTGTATCCGCGCCGCAAGTCGCCGCGGCGCAG
>DATBCZ010000251.1:0-7381 GCA_036270175.1 Steroidobacteraceae bacterium
GCGTCCATAATGCGTTATTCTCTGGTGCGCGAGGGCACTGCTAATGACTTTAATAACCAAGCCGTCAGGCGTCATCACCATCACCACGGACTTCGGGCACCAGGGTCCATTCGTCGGAGTCATGAAGGGTCGCATCCTGAGCCGGTTCGGTGAGGCGAAAATCGTCGACCTGACGCACGAAATCGTCGTCCATTGGCCCGCGGAAGCGGGCTTCTGGCTGGCGAGGTCTTTCGAGTATTTTCCACCCGGCACGGTACACGTCGCCGTCGTGGACCCGGGGGTGGGCACTTCGCGCGAGATAGTGGCTGTCATAGCGCGGGGACATATTTTTCTCGCGCCCGATAACGGCCTGTTGGCGCCGATCGTGGGCAGACATCCGGACGCCACGGTGGTGCGGCTCGGCGCCACGCAACTGGCGCGCTTCGGTATCAGCCGGCCGAGCGCCACCTTTCACGGGCGCGACATTTTCGCGCCGATAGCAGCCGAACTGGCGGCGGGGCGCTGCGCGCCGGAGTCCCTCGGAGAAGCGATGGATGCCAACCGGCTGGTTCCGGCCTGGGTGGACGATCCCACCACGGAGCCCTCCAGCGTCACCGGCGTCGTCATCACCATAGACAACTTCGGCAACCTGATTAGCAACATCGACGCGACTCTCATCGAGCGCTTCCGATTGCCGCTGGTCCATGCAGGGAACCACGCCTTTCCGCTCCTGCGGACCTATGGCGATGCGCGCCCCGGGGAGTACCTGGCGCTGGTGAACTCCTTCGGGGTGGTGGAGATTGCCCGGGCGGAGCAGAGCGCGGCGGAGGGCCTTGGGCTCAGTCGTGGGGCTCCCGTAGTCGTGCGCGACCGCATGGATCAGACCTAAGTCTTAGCCTGGGCCTTGGATACCGATAAAATCGCATCCATTTCGGGCCCCGGAGCCTTCGCCGGGCTTGAATCGTGGCCCTCTGTACGGTAAGGGTTGATCCCGGATGAGAATCCGCTATAGTTCGCAGCCTTGCCGCACACCCAGAAGGTGTGCGAGTCGTTGAATTACTTCAGGATTTTAACCGCCAGATGTCGGAACGAGACAACGAGAGCTTCGATCTCGACGATGAGTTTTTGAGCGGACCCACCGAGGACGGCACCGATTATGACCGCCTGTTGGACAGGGTAGATAAGCGCGTTCGCAACCAGGGCAAGCGTGGCAAAGCCGCGTGGAGCAAGCTCGAGGAAGTGCTCGCGGATAAAAAGCTCGAAAAGACCCTGCGCGATTTCGACGAAGAGCTCTGACCGCGCCCCAGGCGGCAATAACTCAACTATGAACTGGCCCGCTTCGCGCGGGGCTACGCGCCCAGGCGAGGGTGCGCCCCGTCCTGCGCGGACGTTCAGCCCATCGACCACAGGAAATCTGAAGTGACCCGCACGGCCTCTGCCTGGATCGTTCTGAAGTTCGGCGGTACCAGTGTTTCTTCCCTGACCAACTGGCGCAACATTGCGAAGGTCGCCAGCGCGCGAGCCGCCGACGGCGCCCGCGTGTTGATCGTTCACTCCGCCGTTACCGGCATCACCGATCGACTCGAAAGGCTGCTCGACTCCGCGCTCGTCCGAGCCCACGACGACGAGCTGCGTGCTATTGAAGAGCGGCACCACCGGCTCGCCGCCGAGTTGGGCATCTCCATTGGTGATGTGGAGAAACACCTGCAGGAGCTGCGGCAAATTGCCGCCGGTGTCGCGCTCGTTGGCGAGGTGAGCGACCGCACCCGCGCGCGGGTAATGGCTACGGGAGAGCTCATGGCCACCGAGCTCGGCGCCCGATTCCTTCGGACCCAGGGCCTCGATGTAGCCTGGGCCGACGCTCGTACGATGCTGCGTGCCGAGGATCGGCGCAGCGCCACCGCAAAAGCGAGCATCCTGTCCGCCACCTGCAATTTCGCGCCCGATACGGCGCTGGAAGAGCGTCTCGCGACGCTGGCACCGATCGTCATCACACAGGGATTCATCGCCAGCGACGACGACGGCAACACCGTACTGTTGGGTCGCGGCGGCTCCGACACTTCGGCCGCGTACCTGGCGGCCAAACTGCGCGCGCAGCGTCTCGAGATCTGGACCGACGTGCCTGGAATGTTCAGCGCGAATCCGCGCTCGACACCCACTGCGCGCCTGCTGCGAGCCCTGCACTACGACGAAGCGCAGGAGATCGCGACCAGCGGCGCGAAAGTGCTGCACCCCCGCTGCATCCTGCCGGCGCGCCAGTACCGCATTCCACTGCATGTCTATGCGACGCAGGCGCCGGAGCTCGAAGGCACGGTGCTGAGTGCCGAGGGCGCCGATGGTGGCGCGCAGGTGAAGGCTGTTTGTACGAAGAAGGGCATCACCCTCATCTCGTTGGAAAGCCCCGGTATGTGGCACCAGGTGGGCTTCCTTTCCGATGCGTTCCAGATCTTCAAAGAGCACGGTATGTCTGTCGACCTCGTGTCGACTTCGGAGACGAATGTCACCGTCTCGCTCGACCCGGCGGCCAACACTCTCGACAACACACTGCTGAGTGAGTTGGTCACCAGCCTGTCACGGCTGTGCCGCGTCCAGGTGATCGGCCCATGCGCCTCGGTGAGCCTCGTCGGTCGCAACATCCGCGCCATCCTGCACCAGTTGGGCGGCGCCTTCGAATTCTTCGAAGAGCAGAAAATCTACCTGGTGAGCCAGGCCGCCAACGATCTGAATTTCACCTTCGTCGTGGACGAAAACCAGGGCGATCGCCTGGTCGAGCAGCTTCACGAGTTGCTCATCCGCCCGGTTCCGGGCGACCGGGTCCTCGGTCCCACGTGGGAGCAATTGTTCTCGCAACCGAAGAGCGTCGCCTCGAGAGCGGCGCCGTGGTGGCTGCAGAAGCGGGATGCGCTCATTCGCACCCTCGGCGACCATGATGCCGCCTTCGTATACGACCTCGAAGCCGTGCGCAGCTCGGCGCGCGCGCTACGCGGACTGAGTTCCGTGTCCCGGGTTCACTACTCCATGAAAGCCAATTCGCATCCGCAGGTCCTGGAGGCTGTGCGCTCGGAAGGCGTTGAATTTGAGTGCGTGTCGCAGGGCGAAGTCGAGCGTGCACTGAAACTCTTCCCGGACATCGACCCGCTGCGAATTCTCTTCACCCCGAACTTTGCGCCCCGTTCCGAGTACGTTTGGGCGTTCGAGAAGGGCGTGCGCGTCACGGTCGATAACACTTACGTGTTATCGGCGTGGCCTGATGTTTTCCGCAAGCGTGAGATATTCGTTCGCATCGATACGGGCGTGGGCCGTGGTCATCACCACCACGTGCGGACCGCTGGCGCTCATTCCAAGTTCGGAGTGCCTGCCACGGAGCTCAAGCAGTTCGTCCGCCATGCGCATGAGGCGGGCCTCACGGTCGTGGGGTTGCAGGCGCATGTAGGTAGCGGCATTTTCGACGTCACCAGTTGGGAGCAGACCGCGCGCTTGCTGGCTGACATCGCGCAGCATTTCGAGTCTGTCCGAGTGATCGATGTCGGTGGCGGACTCGGAGTCCCAGAACGGACCGACCAGATGAGCCTGGATCTGTCGAAGCTCGACACGCTGCTCACCGCCGTGCGCGCCGAGCACCCGAACCTGGAGTTCTGGATCGAGCCCGGTCGCTACCTGGTATCGGCAGCCGCGGTGCTGCTCGCCCGTGTGACCCAGCTGAAGTCAAAAGGCGAGGTTCGCTACGTGGGCGTTGCGACGGGAATGAACTCCCTCATCCGTCCGGCACTCTATGGTGCTTATCACGAGATTACGAATCTCACGCGCGTCGACGATCCTGCCACTGAACTGGTGAATGTAGTGGGTCCTATCTGTGAAAGCGCCGACGTGCTCGGGCACGATCGCCTGTTACCCCCGACGCGCGAGGGCGATATTCTGCTCATCGCGAACGCCGGCGCGTATGCTCACGCGATGAGCTCGCACTACAACCTGCGTGATCCGGCCGCGGAGTTATTTATCTAACCGATCATGGCGCGGGCGGGCTGGAAGAAATTTCGCAGACTATTCTGGCTCAGCGTCCTCGGAATCGTGGTGGTTGCGGCGGTCGCCGTAACCTTCTACGTGATGTATCTCGATCGGATCGTCACCAAGCAGTTCGAGGGGCGCCGTTGGACACTGCCGGCGCAGGTTTACGCCGCTCCGTTGGAGCTGTACGCCAGCCTCCCCCTGAATGGGTCGGATCTCGAGCACGAGTTGCAACGGCTGCAGTACCGGCGCGTCGATAAGCTCGAGCACCCTGGGACTTATCGCTTGCAGGGCACGCGTCTGGACATCGCTCTGCGTCCGGCGCGGTTCGCGGACGAGACCCGCCCGGCCTCCATTCTGACTGTTGTATCGGGTGAGAAGGGGATCGAGAGCCTGCGCGACAGCGACGGCAAGGATGTGCCGATCGCGAGACTGGAGCCGCTGTTGATCGGCAGCATCTTCCCCATCCATGGTGAAGATCGCATCGTGGTCACGCCGCAGGAGGTTCCTGCCTTACTGCCGCAGGCGCTGACAACGGTCGAGGACCGGAAGTTTTACACTCATCACGGCGTCGATCCTGTTGGGATCGCGCGTGCAATGTGGGTGAACGTGCGTGCCGGGCAGATGGAGCAGGGCGGTAGCACGCTGACCCAGCAGCTCGTCAAAAGCTACTTCCTCGATTCGCGGCGCACGCTCGGACGCAAGGTGCGCGAGGCCATCATGGCGATGTCCCTCGATGCGAATTTCAGCAAGGCGGACTTGATGAACGCCTACATCAACGAGATTTTCCTCGGGCAGGACGGCGACCGCGCGGTTCATGGGTTTGGCCTGGCGAGCCAGTTCTACTTCGGTAAGCCCTTGTCCGAGCTCGACCTGTCGGAAGTGGCGTTGCTCGTGGCGATTGTGCGGGGTCCGACGTACTACGATCCGCGCAGGCATGCCGATCGCGCGCGCTCGAGGCGCGACCTCGTGCTGAAGCTGATGGCGGAGCGCGGTATCGTGAAGGCGGATGACGCCCTTGCGGCGGAGAAGAAGCCGCTCGGCGTCACGTCGCGCGCTACGGGTGGTTACTATCCGGCGTACCTGGATTTCGTCCGGCGCACGCTGCGCCGTGACTATCACGACCAGGATCTCACCGAGGCCGGTTTACGGATCTACACGAGCCTCGAGCCCCGCGCCCAGGATCAGGCGGAGCTCGCTCTCGAGCGCGAACTGGCGCGACTCGATCACCAGAAGAAGTATCCCGACGCGAAGCTCGAAGGTGCGGTAGTCGTGACTTCGCCCCAGAGCGGCGAAGTGATCGCAATCGTGGGCAGCCGCAATGTCGGTTACGACGGGTTCAATCGCGCACTCGATGCAAGACGCGCAATGGGCTCGCTCGTCAAGCCGTTCATCTATCTCACGGCACTCGAAACCGGACGCTACAACGCCGCGACGATAGTGCAGGACGCACCGGTCGCTATCAAACTCGCGAATGGCACCGTGTGGCGGCCGGAGAATTTCACGAAGCAGACCTATGGCCCCGTGCCCCTCGTTCGGGCGCTGGCCGAGTCGTTGAATCAAGCCACCGTTGGCGTTGGAATGGACGTTGGGTTGTCCAAGGTGACCGAGACACTCAAACGCTTCGGAATCGAGCGGCCGCCGGCGCAGGTGCCTTCGATGTTGTTGGGCGCGATCGACATTACACCGATGGAAGTCGCGCAGTTGTACAACGGCCTTGCCAATGGCGGTTTCCGCAGCTCATTGCGAGCTGTGCGGGCTGTCATCAGCGCCGATAGCAAGCCACTCAAAGCGTTTCCGCTGGAGGTAACCCCGGTCGCTTCCCCTGATGTCGTGTACGAAGTCGATCGCATGATGGAGCAGGTGATGGAGAAGGGAACTGGTCGTGGCGCGCGCGCCGTGCTTCCACCAAACCTCGTCGTCGCCGGCAAGTCAGGCACTTCATCGGATTATCACGACAACTGGTTCGCGGGCTTCTCCGGCTCTCACCTCGCGGTGGTCTGGGTCGGATACGACGACAATCTGCCTACGGGCTTCACGGGGTCTTCAGGTGCGTTGCCGGTTTGGGCACGCATGATGGCTGGGCTGGGCACGACGTCCTGGGACGCACCGATGCCGGAGTCGCTCGCGGAGACGTGGATTGACTACGGGAGTGGGCTGCGCGTCGACAAGGAGTGCTCGGATAAGGATGCCGTGCCCATTGCGGTGCCGGTGGGCATTGAGTTGCCGCTGAAGCCGGAGTGTCCGGGTAGCAAGACGCCGTCGATCATTGAGCGCGCCGGTGAGTGGATTCGGGACTTGATGCGCTGAGAGGATCGGGCGGCGGGCTCGCGTCGTGGCACCGGGAGGTCGCGTGACGAGTGCGCGTCATCGCACTGAGAGATCGCGCGGCCGGCTCGCGTCATCGCATTGAGTGCGTTTCCGGCCCTCACGGCGTCAGCCGTCGCGATATCATCGCGGCATGCGCCTCCACTCCCTCGTCTCCGTGTTAGCCGCGGCAAGTCTGCTGTCCGCGTGCTCTCTCTTTCACTCCGGTCAAGCGGGGTCGCCGACAGCGACCGCGCCCGGACCCTCCACCGCACCGCCTGCTGCTCCCGGTACAGCTCAGCCCGAGCCGGGCACACCCACACCGGCGGTTCCCGAGCCGCCCCGGCCGCCTCCGAAGCAATTCAAGCTCAGCCCCGCGACCGCCGCGCTGGTCGCGCAGGCTCACAAGCAAGCGACCGGCGGCGACTACGCGCCCGCCGCTGCAACGCTCGAGCGCGCTTTGCGCATCGAGCCTGAGAATCCTTTGCTCTGGATCGAGCTCGGCCAGGTTCGCCTCAGTGAAGGCAATGCCGCGCAGGCCGACAGCATGGGGCATAAGGCTCTCGCGCTAGCCACGGGCGATGTGCAGGCTCAAGCGTCCGCATGGCGGCTCATCGCCGACTCGCTGCGCGCACGGCAGCGCAACCAGGAAGCCGCTGATGCCGATAAGAAAGCGGCTACGCTTTCACCGAGGTAACGGCCACCGCGGTGATGGCCGGTGCGGCGAGGGCTGGCGCGCCGAGTCCCGCGTAGTGCACTTGGTGACCCCCGCGTCTCTGTTCGACAATCTAGACTTTCGGTTTTGCGTGCCGCGCCTGTAACTCCGCGACAACGTGCTCGAGCGACAAGCCGCGATGCTTCAACATCACGAGCAGGTGGAAGAGCAGGTCAGCCGACTCGCTGATGACTTTCTCGTCTGACTCGACGACGGCGGCGAGGGCCACTTCGACGCCTTCCTCGCCGATCTTCTGCGCAATACGTCGCAGACCTTGCGAGAAAAGCCGCGCCGTATAGCTTTCCTCAGGAGCGTCTGCCGCGCGTTTGGCGATGACCGTCTCGAGCGTTGCCAGAAACGTCAGACGCTCGGCCG